>JBBQNO010000086.1:0-9668 GCA_038330045.1 Actinomycetales bacterium
CACCGGATGCCCACCGAAATGATCGACTTCGGCACCAACGCCGCGCACCGCGGGATCCGCGTGATCATCGCCGGGGCCGGCGGCGCGGCTCACCTGCCAGGCATGTTGGCCAGCGTCACCACCTTGCCGGTCATCGGGGTGCCGGTGCCGTTGAAGTACCTCGACGGCATGGACTCGCTGCTGTCCATTGTGCAGATGCCGGCCGGTATACCGGTGGCGACCGTGTCGATCGGCGGCGCGCGAAACGCTGGCCTGTTGGCAGCCCGAATACTGGCTAGCGCCCCTGATGCCCAAGGGACCGAGATCAGGACACGACTGGCCGCCTTTGCCGACGACCTGCGGGCCCAGGCACACGCCAAAGGCAAGCGGGTGCGCGGTCGTACAGTGGGGCAATGAGCGACTTCGACCTCTTCGCCCTTTCTGAGGACCATTTGATTCTGGCCGAGGCGGTGCGCGACGTTGCCCGAGACAAGATCGCCCCGTATGCCGCAGCCGTCGACGAGGAGTCGCGCTTCCCTAGCGAGGCTTATGAAGCGCTTCGAGCGACCGACTTTCACGCGCCGCATATCGGCGAGAAGTATGGCGGGGTCGGCGCCGATGCGCTGGCCACCTGCATCGTCATCGAAGAGGTCGCCCGGGTGTGTGCGAGCTCTTCGCTGATCCCGGCGGTCAACAAACTCGGGACGATGCCGTTGATCCTGGCGGCCAGCGACGAGGTCCTGGATCGATACCTCCCGGAGGTCGCCAGCGGCGAGGCGATGTTCTCCTACGGACTCTCCGAAGCTGGTGCGGGAAGCGACACCAGCGCTATGCGGTGCACCGCGATCGAGCAGAGCGACGGTTCCTACCTGCTCAACGGGCAGAAGTCGTGGATCACTAACGCGGGGGAGTCGACGTACTACACGGTGATGGCCGTCAGCGATCCCGACGGGGGGCGGGGCCGCAACATCAGCGCCTTCGTGGTGCATGCCGACGACGAAGGCTTCGACCTCGGCGCGCCGGAACGGAAGTTGGGCATCAAGGGCTCGCCCACTCGAGAGCTGCTCTTTACCAACTGCCTTATCCCCGGAGACCGGCTCGTCGGGGTGCGCGGTGAAGGTTTGAAAATCGCGCTCAAGACCCTGGACCACACGCGGGTGACGATCGGTGCTCAGGCCGTTGGTATTGCGGCTGGAGCGTTGGAGCAGGCCATCTCTTACGTGAAGGAGCGCCAGCAGTTCGGAAAAGCGGTCGCCGAATTCCAGGGGGTGCAGTTCATGCTCGCCGATATGGGGATGAAGCTGGAGGCCGCGCGCCAGATGGTCTACGTCGCCGCTGCTAAGTCGGAGCGCGACGATGCCGATCTGTCGTTCTTCGGGGCCGCTGCGAAGTGCTACGCGTCAGACGTAGCGATGGAGATCACCACTGATGCGGTGCAGTTGCTGGGCGGCGCGGGATACACCAAGGACTTCGGCGTGGAGCGGATGATGCGCGACGCCAAGATCACCCAGATCTACGAAGGCACCAATCAAATCCAGCGCATCGTGATGGCCCGCCAGATGCTGAAGTAGCCGCTGAGCCCCTGACCTTTAAGGCTGGACCGTCCGGGGAGCATCGGTGCGCAGTGCCTCGAACAGCTCGCCAGCCCCGGCTTCGTCCCACAGCACGGAACTGCCTGCGGGCGTCGAGAAGTTGGGGTCAGCGATCGGCACGGTGATCGATTGCCCCGAGCCGCTGGAGATCGAGCGCATCGCGAGGCCGATATCCATCATTTCGCCCATCGAGGTGTTGTTGCCTCGGCGCAGCGAGGACCCGGTGGCCGTTCCCGCGTCGTGCAACTCCAGCGGGTTGAGGAGCGTCGCAGGGCTCGTCATCTTGGACACCAGGGCACTGAGGAAGTCGCGCTGCCGCTCGATCCGACCGAGGTCTCCGCGCGGGTCGGCATACCTCATGCGCACGTAGTTCAACGCTTCTTTGCCTTCGAGTTCCTGGCATCCGGCCGGCAGGTCAAGATCGCTGCGCTCCTCGAAGACCGCATCGGGCAAACACATCTCGACGCCGCCCACGGCAGCCACGACATCGACGAATCCGTCGAAGCCGACCTCGAGGTAGCTATCGATGCGCAGCCCGGTGGCCTGCTCTACGGTGTCCACCATCAACGGCGGACCTCCGATGGCATACGACGCGTTGATCTTGTTCAGGCCCGATCCAGGAATGTCGACGTAGGAGTCTCGGGGAAGCGACACCAACGTCGGGTCGCCCGAGTCCGGCAAGTGCAACATCATGATCGTGTCGGCCCGAGCGCCTGTGGTGCTGCCAGTCTTGAGTTCGTTGCGCTGCTCTTTGGTGAGGTTCTCCCGGCTATCGGTTCCGATCAGCAAGACGTTGCTGCCGGACCCCTGAGCGGGTCGGTTACCCGCGGTGGCAGCCGCCTCGACCTCGTCGATGGCGTTCCAACTCGCCCCCAGAGCCCAGGCCATCGCGACGACGTACGCCAGGACCACAACCAGCAGAACGACGAAAAGGCGGCGTATGCCGTAGCGCGAGTGACGTCTGCGCCCGCGTCCCCCTTGGCCATCACCGCCAGGACCTCCCGGCCCGCCAGGACCGTGTGGTGGGACGTGCCCCCGCGATGGTCGTGGGTCATCCCACTGCTGCTGACCCTGGCCTTCGTAGGCCCGACCCACCGGCTGTTGGCGTGGAATCTGTTGCGTCCGATCCTGGTCCCACCCCGACACGTCCCAGTCGTCGCCGCCGGCCCGCGGGGCCGATGAGTCGCGTGACGTGCGCGGCATCGGGCGGGTCCAGTCATCCTCAGGTGGTCGGGGCACGAAGCCCAGGGTAGGGGAGAAGGCTGCGCGTGGGCGTTAACCTCCCCTGTATGTCCCCTGCCCCACCGCCGATCATGCCCCTGCCGCAATGGCCGCGTGTTTCGGTCGTCATGCCGGTGCGTAACGAAGGTAAACACCTCGCAGAGTCCCTCGGATCCGTGCTCGATCAGGACTACCCCGGCGCCATCCAGGTCGTGCTCGCGGTCGCCGCCAGCTCCGACGACACTGCCTCCGTCGCTGCGGCTTTGGCCGCAGGAGACCCCCGCGTGTCGTTGGTCCCCAATCCGACTGGCACCACCCCAGACGGGCTTAACGCCGCCATTGCCGCCAGTGACGGCCCCATCGTGGCGAGGGTGGATGCACACGGGGCACTGCCGGTGGACTATCTGAGGGTCGCGGTAAGGATCATGCACGAGAGTAAAGCAGCCAACGTCGGAGGTCGGGCCATCCCTGAGGGCACCGACGCGACCCAGAAAGCGATCGCGCTCGCGATGGGTTCGTCGCTAGGCATGGGTGCTGCTCGCTTCCGGGTCGGCGGCGCAGCTGGCGCGGCTGACAGCGTCTTCCCTGGAGTGTTCCGACGCGAGTGGATCGAGCACGTCGGCGGCTTCAACTCTGCCTACGGACGCGCCCAGGACTGGGAGATGAACCTGCGCATTAGGCAAGCCGGGGGCATCGTGTGGTTCAGTCCGCTGGTGTGCGTGACCTACCGCCCTCGCAGCTCTCTGCGCGCGTTGGCCGGGCAGTTCTTCTCCACGGGGCAGTGGCGTCGGCGGCTGTCTCAAGAACACTCAGGGGCACTCAACGTTCGCTACCTCGCGCCCCCCGCGGTGACCGCGCTGGTGGTGGTAGGCGCGGCCGGGGCGACCATCTGGCCCCCGCTGGGCCTCATCCCACTGGGGTATGCCGCTGCCGTCACCCTCGGCGGCTTCGTGATCTCCCGTGGCCAGGCGCCGCAGGTGCGGGTCAAGGTGCCCCTGGTATTGGCAACCATGCACCTGAGCTGGGGCGCAGGGTTCATCGTCGGCCTCCGGGATCCGGAGCTGCACCCGCGACGACGCACCTAGTCAAGCCTCGAGGCGAACAAACAGTGGAGGCGAATAGTCAGTCGAGCCGAATGATGAGTCGCGGCTCGGTCGCGGCGACTACCTCCGCCTGGCTGACCCCCGGGGCTAGCTCCCGCAGCACCAGCCCCTCGGCCGTCACGTCGATCACGGCCAGGTCGGTGATGATGCGTTGCACACACTTCAACCCCGTGATCGGCAGCGAGCACTGGTCGACAATCTTGTAGGAGCCGTCGCGCGCGGTGTGCTCCATCAGCACGATGACCTTCTTGGCACCAAGCACCAAGTCCATCGCACCACCCATGCCTTTGACCATCTTGCCGGGAATCATCCAGTTGGCGATGTCACCAGCGGCCGAGACCTGCATAGCCCCCAAGATCGCTGCGTCCACCTTGCCGCCGCGGATCATCCCGAAACTCATCGCCGAGTCGAAGAAGGACGCGCCGCGGCGCACGGTGACCGTTTCCTTGCCCGCGTTGATGAGGTCAGGATGCTCGCTGCCCTGCGTCGGATAGGCACCGACGCCGAGGATGCCGTTCTCGCTTTGCAGGACCAGCTCGATGTCGTCGGGCACGTGATTGGGCACCAAGGTCGGTAGGCCGATCCCGAGGTTGACGTAGTCGCCGTCAGCCAGTTCTTGGGCGGCCCGCGCCGCCATCTCTTCACGGTCAAGAGCCATGTCATCCCCTCCCTGTCGGCGCCGGGCGCGTCGTCAGCTTCTCGATGCGCTTTTCGACGGCCTGCGCTGGGGTCAGCGGCAGCACGCGCTGCACGTAAATACCGGGCAGGTGAATCTCGTCGGGGTGCAGATCGCCGGGCTCCACCACTTCCTCCACCTCGGCTACGCTGATCTGCCCGCTCATGGCGCATAGCGGGTTGAAGTTGCGCGCGCTGGCCCGGAACACCAGATTTCCGTGACGGTCGCCTTTCCAGGCCCGGACAAGGCCGAAGTCGGCGGCGATCGACGTCTCCAACACGTACTCCTGCGTGCGCCCACCGGTGAGATGGTCGAAGGTCGTCGTCGTTTTACGCGGCGAGGACACGGTGACGTTTCCGTTGCGGTCGTACCGCCACGGCATACCCCCCTCGGAGACCTGCGTGCCCACCCCGGTCGAGGTGTAAAAGGCCGCAATGCCCGAGCCGCCTGCGCGCAGTTTTTCGGCCAACGTGCCCTGCGGGGTGAGCTCGACCTCCAACTCTCCACCGAGATATTGTCGCGCGAACTCCTTGTTTTCCCCCACATAGGAGGCGATGATCCGCCGCATCCGCCCGGCGCGCAGGAGCAGACCCAAGCCCCAGTCGTCGACGCCGGCGTTGTTGGAGACGATCTCGAGGTCGGTGCTGCCGCGGCGCACCACTTCGGCAATGAGCACCGACGGCACCCCGCAGAGCCCGAAGCCGCCCACCGCCAGGGTCATCCCGTCGGCGAGCCCGTCCACGGCCGAGGCCACATCATTGACGACTTTGTCCATGCTTGCTGACTCTAGTGGCCTGGCTTAGGCGAGCGCGGTTACCCCTTCGCTGCGCATCCGCGCGTCGCCGAGCGAGGGTTGTGACCCGCGCACGAGGACGACCGAGCCGAGCAAGGCCCAGCACTCCAACATGTGCCGCAGACAGGTGGCCGGGTCGGTGGTGGTGATCGCAACACGAGGCCCCCGCGCGGCCTTCGATGACGTGGTGCCACCGGGAACAATGTCGCGGTATGCCGTTCGCTGCCCGTCGGTGACCAGCGCGGTCTCATCGGGTTCGGCTTCGTCCCAGGCCGCGAAACTGTCGCCGAACGAGGCGATCTCGCGGGCTTCGTCCATCACGCCGGTGCGCAATCCGGAGCCGAACGTGCGGGAGAGGGCAGGAAGCGACACGGCAATGACTTCGTCGGCGTCTTGGGCGGGGCCAGCGCCGGGGGAGGTCGTGATCATCACGTCGGCGCCTTCGGATGCGTCGAGCGTCAACGTGGCACCGACCGACCAGATCGCGAGTGCCCAGTAGGCCAACCGCCAGTGGGGGGCGGGCACATCAAGGAGCACCACTGTCCCCGGCTCGGCATCGAGGCCCTCTTGAAGCGCGTTGGCGGCCTTGGCCACCCAGGTGCCCAAGACCTTGCGGGAGAGCTCGATCCGCTCACCGAACGAGTCGCCGGGAGTGTCTTCGTAGAAGGTCAAAGCGGGCTGGGTCGGATCATCGGCGATGAGAGCGGCCAACACATCGGCTGGGGAAGACACGAGTACAACGTAGTGGACACGTGGGCTCAGGCAGTGATCCGAGCGTGGCAGGCTGAGGAGTATGCCGCCTCGCCTCGATGTGCCCCGGCGCTCACGAGCGTGGCGACCGGGTCGCAGCGTCGATATTGCTGCCACCTGGGGGCCACTACGCCGAGGCGCAGGGGATCCGACATGGCGTCACACGGGAACATGGATCTTCCGCGGGATGAACACTCCCGCCGGTGCGGTCACGCTCGGGGTCACGACCAGCGCTGGAGACGCCGACGTGCTCGCTCATGCGTGGGGCGAGGCGGAAGCCGTGGAGTGGGTCTTGGACGAGGTGCCCGTCATGTTGGGACGCGACGACAACCTCGATGGGTTCGAGGTGCACCATCGGATCCTTGATCGCCCGTGGAGGCTGCGTTCGAGATCAGGGTGGCGGGTGCCCAATACCGGCCTGGTCTTGGAATCGCTGATCCCAGCGATCATCGAGCAGAAAGTCACCGGTCAGGAGGCGTTTTCGGGCCAGCGACGCCTCGTGCGCCAGTGGGGAACGCGAGCCCCCGGACCGGGAGCAGAGATGGATCTGTGGGTTCCGCCGACACCGGAAGTGGTGACGAGGATCCCGTCCTGGCGGTGGCTGCAGATGGGGATCAGCCCCCAACGCAGCGACACTGTCATCCGGGTGGCGCGGCTGGCGGGCAGGCTCGAAGAGCTGGCTCGTAGCAACCCTGAGGCGGCGTGCCGGCGGATGATGGCCGTGCCTGGGGTTGGCCTGTGGACGGTCGCCGAGACGGCGCACAGGGCCTTGGGCAACGCGGACGCCGTGAGTTTCGGTGACTACCACGTCGCGAAGAACATCGGTTGGGCCCTCACGGGTGAAGAGGTCGACGACTCCGGCTTGGCGGACCTTCTGTCGGCCTACCGGCCGCACCGGTATCGGGTGCAGCGCCTCGTGGAACTGGCGGGCCTTAGCCGGCCGCGACATCGCCCTCGGATGGCACCGAGACGGCACCTTCCGGGTCGTTGAGCACCGCAATCTTGCACCCGGCCAAGCCCTCACTGTGCAAGGCCACCTCCAGGCGCGCCACGACATACCCGCGCTGGTATTCGTCGCGCACGCTGATGCGCAGGCCTGATTCAGTGACCTCGACGCCGTCCGGAGCGCTCATTGTCTGCGCGCCGAGCAACGCTAGATCGACGACCCGTCGCAGCCGCGCCTGGCGGGGCTCGGGGCCAGCGGAGGCGATGCCGACCTGCTCAGCCGCGGTGCTGCCGGGAGGGGCCCCGAGGCTGGCGCGCACCGCCTCCACCGACCCCAGGGCGAACCAATCGCCGGCACCGGTGCGCACCAGCGACCGAGCGCCTTGCTCGCCGGGGTGGCCGACCATGGTGGTGGGCAACCCGCGCACCAAGGCCGCGGGCACCCCAAAGGTCTTGCCCTTGACCAAGTCAGCCGCTGCTGCGATCTCGTCGGCTATAGCCCGGGCGGTAACGCGTAATTCTCGCCCGTCGGCGTCGACCTCCTGCCGGGTACCCACATCGTCGAGCACGGCGAGCCCGCACGCACCCAAGGCAAAGTCGACCTGACCGTGTCGCCACGGACGACCTGCGGTGTCGCTGATCACGACGCCAATACGTGGCAACGGGATGGGGGCGTGAGTGACCAAGAGGGCGGCATACACGCTGCGGGCGGCGAGGTCAGGATCCGTGGGGAGCACCAGCGAGCCCCCAGCTGGCCCGACGTTGGAGTCGTCCACGCCAGCCGCGGCCAACACTGGGCCCGCCGCCGAGGCCACGATGCGGGTGATGCCCATCGGGGTGCTGCGCTCGGCGACAGTCGCGCGCGAGTGCGCGCGCACGAGGGCATCGCGTGCGGCCGGATCGTCGCGGTTACAGAACTCGCGCAGCCCGTCGGCTTTGGACACGATCTTGCTCGAGACCACCAACACGTCGCCGTCCTGCAACCTCAGCCCTGCCGCATCCAGCGCTGCGTGCAGAAGCCGCGCCAGGTCGTGGCGTGGCTCGACTTCAGGTATGCCGTGCAGCGGCACGATCCGGATGTCGTCCACTAGCTCCCCCTCAGCGAGGCTGCGAGGTCGAGTGCTGCCGCCGCGATGGCGGCTGCGCTCTCGACGTCCCGCATCCGCAGGTCCAGGGCGCGCACGCTCAGAGGGCTCCCGGAGGCGCCCCGGCCGTAGGAGAGCCCCGCGGTGGTTGCGTTCCCGGAGACTGGAGCGTCCTGCGTGTCCACCAACCACCCGTTGAGAAAATCTCGATAGAGCCCCGCCACCCCGGCTGCGGTGACCGGCACACCGAGTGGTGCCAAACACGCGTCAGCGTGGCCGCGTACCGGTGCGCCGCCGATGATCGGGGAGACGCCAACCACCGGGGCACGTGACCCACGCAGAGCGTCACGCACGCCGGGCACACCGGCAATGATGCCGATGGACACGACAGGATTGCTAGGCGGTAGCAGCACCACATCGGCCTCGCGGATGGCAGCCAGCACACCAGGGGCCGCAGTGGCCTGCGACAGACCGGCGACCACGAACCGCTTGGCCGGGACAGCGGCGCGCATCTGCACCCACCACTGTTGAAAGTGAACTGCCCGCTCGGCGTCGGTGTCGCTGTCCCTGTCGATGGGATCGGCGATCACCACGTGCGTCTCGATGGGCACATCGGTGGCCGGCAGGAGGGTGATCCCGCTGGCAGGTAAATCCCAGCGGCTCGCTAACCGGGCGGTCACCTCACTCAACGTCAGCCCTTGGGCCAGCCACTGGCTGCGGGCAAGGTGGGTACCCAGGTCGTGATCCCCCAGACCGAACCACTGCGGCTCGACTCCGAGGACGCGCAGCTCGGTTTGCGCCCGGAACGACTCATCGTCGCGGCCCCACCCTTGCTCTTCGTGCACACCGCCGCCCAGGGTGTAGAGCAGCGTGTCGAGGTCCGGGCAGACCCGCAGCCCGAACAGGGTGATGTCGTCCCCGGTGTTGCCGATGACCGTGATGTGGGTGCCCTTGCCGGTGTCGGGGTTCCACCCTTGTCCGTGGTGATCGAGATGGTGGCGGAGACCGCGAATGAACCGAGCGCCACCAACGCCTCCGGCCAGCACTGTGATCTGCATGTTCCTATTGTGGCGGCCATGGTGAGGGCAACGTGAAGGCAGGCCGCAACGGCCCGTTTCATCGACTTGTAGCAGACGTCGGGTTGACGCGGGGGGATGACACGCGTGTAATTTAGTGTTACCGCACGGTCTTCCAGCATGGAAGTGTGTGGAAACCAGTGCTGGCGAGGGTCGAGGAGGAGCCGTGCACGATATGGATGTGTTGTCGCTGTTGACTGCAAGTGAAGGATCGGAAGAGGCGTCGTGGCAGGAGCGGGCTTTATGCGCCCAAACTGATCCCGAGGCGTTCTTCCCTGAGAAGGGCGGGTCCACGCGCGAAGCTAAGAAGGTGTGCGTGGGCTGCGAGGTCACCGCTGAGTGCCTGGAGTATGCGCTCGCACACGATGAGCGGTTTGGGATCTGGGGCGGTCTGTCCGAGCGCGAACGGCGCAAACTCAAAAAGAGAGCCGTCTGAGCGCCCAGTCTG
>JBBQNO010000087.1:0-9491 GCA_038330045.1 Actinomycetales bacterium
CTGACGCTGCCGAACGGCTGGTGCAGTTCAAAGCGACCCGGCTCGCGGGACAGGCCGCGATCGGGATTGCCCTTGTGGGAGTCGCCTTGTCGATCTTTTCCGACTGGGATGTGGGCCTATGGGTTGCCGGAGCCTGCGGCCTCGTGCTCGCCTCGTTCGCCGGTGCGCTCGCGTTCTACAGCCGCGCCGCCAAAGCCGCCAGATCTGCCTGACGGCGAACCCGTCGCAAGTGCCCCTGGGCAAGGTTATGCAACCCAATCGCGAGAAATCGCAATCGAATACGGGCATAACGTTGCCCAGGCGGATGAGTACGCGAAGGAATGGCGTAGCCGCTACTCGGAAGCGTCGGCTCCAACGCACTCGGCCGTGAACTCTTCCTGGGCTGCTTCGGAATCGGCGGTGTCAATGGCGTCGTAGGTGACCTCGCCGGTCTCCGCGTCTGAGCCGCCAGCCTGGGCTGCCTGCACTAACTCAATGAACGGCGCGTTGATCCGCTCCAACACAGGGGTCTGGGTCTCGGAGGCCTCGGTGCCGATCGCATCCACGCGGCCCACCACCACACCGATCTCGGCATAGTCCAAAGCGCTCAACGACGACTCGGCGCCAGCGGTGAGGAGTTCACGAGCGTCGACGGCACGAGCGGCCAGCGGTGCGGCACCCTCAAAGAACGCCTGACAGGTCGCATCCGACATCGCCGCAGCATCCGGCATACCGGCAGCGCCAGCCGCCTCACCCTCGGGAGGTCCCTCAGTCATCTCTGCCGAGTCGCCGGGAGCCTCCGTCATCTTGGCCGACTCCCCAGGCTCCTCCGTCTCAGAAGCGACTTCCGCGGACGGGTCGAGTTCGTCAACCTCGGGGATGCCTTGCTCCTCGTCGCCCTCCTCCGCTTCAACCAACCCGGCAACTGACCCGGGAGGGGTGTCGTCGGTGGTCGTGCAGGCAGCGAAGGAAAAGGTCACGGCGCACAGCGCGAACGCGGCGGTGGACTTCTTCATGCGGTGGGCTCCTAGGTCGAGGCGTCTGGTAGTGAGGCTATCGGGGGAGTCAGGGCGTGATGACGAGCGCGTCGAGCACCAAGCGGGCAGTCTCTTCGTCTCCGACCACCTTGTATGACGAATCTTCCGTCGTGCGTCGACCTGCAGCTCGGCGAGTGAGGGCGTCGGTGGACATCGAGATCGAGGTGGTCACGACGTCTTCCTCGGGATGCTCGACCTGATCGGCGGCGTCTTCTGAAGCCGTCTCTTGCGATCCGCTAAACAACGTGTGCCCGACGATCTCGTTGTCGCTTCCATGCGCCATACGCACACCGACTCGGGCGGTGACGGGTCCAGTGCTCTCGAGGATCACCGTCTGACCGGCCGGCAAATCCAGACGCCGAGTCAAGATGCGGGGGAAGGCGTCAACAATGCGCGCCACGAACGTCGACGCCGCGGGACTGTCCAGGTTGCCAATCCGGCCCAGCGCTTCGCGGATGTCCTGCTCGTGCACCCAGATGTCGACGAGCCGCCGCTCCAGAAGGTCAGCCAACGTCATCTCGCGGTCCATCGGGCCGTGCACCATCGTCTCCACGGTCAGCTCCGGGTTACTGAGCGAGGCCAGCCGGTTGAAGGTTGCCGTCTCGAGCTCTTCGAGCAGCTGCTCCATGGTGTGGTCGGTCCGCGCTCGCACGCCATGCTCGATCCAGGTGGCGAAGGTGCTTTCGAGGTGTTCGGTCTCCGGCAGCTCGACCTCGGGGTAGTCGCCACCGTCGAAGTACGCCTCCAGTGAGGCGATGTGCGCGACGTGATCTTTAACGCTCCACCCGGGGCAACACGTCGGCTCGTCAACCTTGGCGTCGGGGCACGAACGCGCCAGGTCGATGAAGGAACGCATCGCCTGCCGATAGGCCTCGACCAGGTCGGTGAGTTCTTCGGGAGCGGAGGGGTGCAGCGGCATGTCAGCAACTCTACCTAGCATGGGGGAGTGTCGTCTGTGATGGAACGTCCGCCCCGGCCCGCAGAAGCCAACCCGCCCGCCGAGAAAGCGACCCCGCCCGTGCGCTGGTTGCCGGTGGCCGCGGTGCTCGCGATCGCGCTAGTGGTGGTGATGCCAGCTGCTGCGTTGAGCGGCGCGACCACTCCGTTGGCCTTGGCCGATGCGGGTGGGTTGGTGCGTTGGGGCCAGTTAGTGATTGGGGTGGTGCACAACATCGCCGCGGCGGTGACCATCGGTTTGTTGCTGGTCGGCGGCTTCTTTACGCCTGAGTCCAAGATGTCGAATCGTCGCGCGACCGCGGCCTATTGCGCGGCGATCACCGGTGCCGTATGGGCGATCAGCGCCCTGGCTTCGCTGCTGGTGGGATTTAGCGAGATCTCCGCGCTCCCGCTGGGTGGGGCTGGCTTCTTCGACTCCCTCTTCGCGAACATGTTCACGATCGAGCTCGTCTGGCTGTGGACGATCGAGCTCGTGCTGGCGGCTCTCGTTGCCGTGGTGGCCGCCCTGGTGCGCACGAGGGCCGGGTTGGCCTGGGCCACGGTGTTGGCGTTCGCGGCGCTCATCCCGGTGGCCTTCACCGGTCACTCCCGTGGCAACGAGGGTCACGAGACCGCGGTCACGGCCCTCGGCATACACCTGGTGGCGATCAGTGCCTGGGTCGGTGGGCTCATCGCGCTGGTGATGTTGCGCCCCGTGTTGGGGTCGGCGCTGACGGCGGTCACGCGGCGCTTCTCGACGATGGCGCTGTGGTGCTACATCGCGGTGGGCTTCTCCGGGGTGCTGTTTGCGCTGCAGACCGTCGAGGGTTTCGGCGACCTGGTCAGTAACTATTGGTTGCTGATCTGGGGCAAAGTGTTGGTGCTGGGGGCGCTTGGGCTCTTTGGTTATGTCCATCGCCGCCGATTGATTGACGGGGGGTTGGAGCGCGGTGGGGCGTTCGCGCGGCTGGCGGTCGTGGAGACGTTGGTGATGTCGGTGGCGCTGGGGCTGTCCGTGGCGTTGTCGCGCACCCCGCCGCCGGGGGCGCATGAGATCCCGGCTAGTTCGCAGGTGGAGTTGCTCACGGGCTATCCGGAGCCGCCGCCGTTGACGGCGAGTTCGTTCTTCACGGAGTGGCAGGCCAACTGGCTGATGTTGATCATCGCCGTGGTGGCGACGGGGTTGTATGTCGCTGGGGTGGGGCGTCTGCGCGCTCGCGGCGACAAGTGGCCGGTGGGTCGCACGATCGCGTGGGTGCTGGGTTGGGCTTTGTTCGTCTACGCCACCAACGGTGCGCCTGGGGTGTACGGGCGGGTCATGTTTTCGATGCACATGGTCATGCACATGGCGGTGATGATGGCGATCCCGATCTTCTTGGTCCTCGGCGCACCGATCACGTTGGCGCTGCGTTCGTTGAAGTCGCGTCGTGATAAGACGTTGGGGCCGCGTGAGGTGCTCTTGGCGCTCACTCACTCGAGGTATGCCGCGTTCATGGCGAACCCGGTGGTCGCTGCGGTGATCTTCTTCGGGTCGCTGGTTGGGTTCTATTGGAGCGGCGCATTCGAGTTTGCGCTGACCACGCACGCGGGGCATGTGCTGATGACGATGCACTTTCTGATGGCGGGCTACCTGTTTGTATGGTCGCTGATCGGGATCGACCCGGGGCCGCCGAAGTGGTCGGCGCCGTTGAGGTTGCTGATTTTGCTGGCCACGTTGGCTTCGCACGCGTTCTTTGGGTTGGCGTTGATGACGGGCACATGGCTGTTGGCGCCTGGGTTCTTTAAAGAGTTGGGGTTGTCGTGGGGTCCGGACCTGCTGACGGATCAGCAGCTCGGTGGCAGCATCGCGTGGGGGATTGGTGAGATGCCGACGTTGGCGTTGGCGATGCTGGTGACCCTGGATTGGTTGCGCCGCGATGAGCGAGACGCCCGGCGCAACGACCGCCAAGCTGACCGTGATGAGGATGCTGAACTGTCGGCATACAACGAGCGGTTGGCCTCGATGTCGCCCCCTCCGAAAGGCTGAGGCTTGTGAAGATCGCGCTGATTCAGTTGGGGTATGGCGACTCCGAGACTCCCGCTGGCCGGCTTGAGCGGGTGTGTGGCTTGGTGCGGGAGCAGCGTGGACATGACCTGATCGTGCTGCCGGAACTGTGGAGCGCGGGGGCATTCGACTACCGCCGCTGGCCCGAACGTGAGCAGCAGGTGGATGGTGAGATCACTGCAGTGTTGGGTGAGGTCGCCCGCGAGATTGGTGCCGTGGTGCACGCAGGGTCGATCGTGGAGCGACCTATTGATGAGCCTGGCCCGGAGGGCAAAGGGTTGTGGAACACGTCGGTCATCGTTGGCCCTGATGGCGGGGTGTGCGCGGCCTACCGCAAGATCCACCGCTTCGGGTTTGGTTCAGGCGAGCCGACGTTGATGGAGGCCGGCGCCGACGTTGTGGTGGTGGACCTCCCCGCTCCCGCTAATGCGCTGAAGGTAGGCGTCTCAACGTGTTACGACCTCCGCTTTCCTGAGTTGTACCGGCGACAGATCGATCTGGGCGCAGAGTTGTTTATCTTGGCCTCCGCGTGGCCCGCCGCTCGTATCGATGCGTGGCGAACGCTGCTGAAAGCACGCGCCATCGAGAACCAATGTTTCGTCGTCGCCTGCAACACGGCAGGCACCCACGCAGGCACCGAAATGGGCGGCCGTAGCGCGGTCGTTGACCCACGGGGCCATGTCTTAGCCGAGGCGGGCATCGACCAAGAAGTGCTCTCGGTTGAGATTGCGCCAACGCAGGTGGCTCGCTGGCGAGAGACCTTTCCGGTCTTAGGCGACCGCCGAATCTGAGGTGGCGCGACATACCGTCCTCTACGACGCAGAAGAGCTCACCGACGGCGTCGCGGGGGCAAGGCAGAACTTGTCCGATCCACGTCGCTGTGGCCGGAGAAGCCGCGCTATGCCCTAGTTCTGCGGCGAGCTTCGCACCACCTGGGCTTGATGGTGCGACGGATGCGTTCGAACTCATCGTGGACGAAGGACGCCCGGCCCATGCTTCGCGCTTCTTCCTGTTGGGGCAGGACCTGCTGACGCTTCCTAGACGAGTTGTCCAAGGGCCCGGTGACGTGGTGCGTCACGGACCTGCCCACAGTTTCAGCCCTCGCAGCGGTGGCTCCTCCGGAGGATCGCCCAGAAGAGCCTATACGCTGCGGCTGCGTACTCCTCACTTGCTGCCGCGCAGGGTGGTGGCGGCTTTCCGACGAGTGGATTTCCCAACGCGGTCAGGGTCGCCTATCGCTTCGTGGAGCACGGCCCGCAGGCTCGCTTCCCGGAGTCCGTGATGAATTTGTCCGCGAGCGTGGTGAACTCCCGCAACCGGACCGCGTCAGCGTCCTATCCGGAGGGTTTACGGCTCGAGGCACTCCGGGATGGAGTCCGATAGTCCGCTGGGGCGTGAGGTTCGTCCCGCTGGGTCGTAGATCTTGACGTAACGCACGATGTCGAACTGTTTGAGGGTGGGCACGAGGAGGTTGGCGATCGTGAAGGTCGAACCTCGGCTGTCGCATCCGCCCAGGAGCCTAACTCTGGCCACGCCGGATGAGCTGATGGTGAGGCGTTCGAAGTTGGTGGCGCCTGAGCGCACGGTACGCAGACCGTCAGCGCGCTCGGTGGCCGTAGGGCCGACAAAGAGATGGTGCAGCACGCCGGCCGCCGGGGTGAACGCTGGCACTACACGGCTGACTCGACGCTTATCTGGCTGCTTCCCAGCGGCGAATCGCGGCTTATCCTGGAAATACACCCGTCGAGTCGCCTGCTTGTGGTCCTTGTCAATGTCGAGCACGAACCGGCTGGGGTGCGCAGGGTGAACACCTTGTAGTTCTGTCGCCGTACCAGTCCGACGCCGTAGTTGACGTGGCCCTCGAAGTCCCCCGACCGCACCACCTCGACCACGTTGGGAAGCCCGGTGACCACGCGGCTCGGAGCTGCTGTCCGGGTGCCGGGTTCGGGGTCGTGGGCCTCGGCTGGGGTGAAGCTCACCTGCAGCACGGCGTCACCGGCGTAGCGGCCGGATGTGTGAGTGCGGCTCCGGCGGCGGGGCTCGCCAGGAGGGACAGCACGAAGAGGATGACGACTAACACTCGGTGACGTCGATGAGGTGCTCCCACGGAGGATGAGCCGCCAGGGAGTACCAACGGCACCGCCTAGTCATAGATTTGGTTCAGTCGCTATGTCTACGTGTCAAGGGCCTATTCGCCTATCTTGTAACGAAGTTGTGACATCCCCGAACTCATCGAACTTGTCCCGGACGGCCCTGCCCCCTCCTCACAAGACGATCGGCCAAACCGCTCTGCCCCGCGGTCCGAACCGCACCCCCACCAGAGCCACTGCTCCCACGGTTGCCCTGCGGCCTGCCCAACTGCCCGGTCTCAGGCAGCTCATCCCAATGGTGCCGGGTCGTGGCGCCATCTCCCTGCGCCCTCTTCCGTCCCCTACCTCAGGAGCTTCGCGACACAGACGACGACCGGTCAGGGTTGGTGTGCTGGGTGCTGTCAGGCGCGAAGTCCATGCCGACGCAGACCTCACACCTGCAGTAGCCGTTGGTTCCCTGCGCCTTGTTCTGCCACGGGCCCTGCTGGCCGGTCGAACAGTTGCCGTAGTCGTGGTACACGCCCGAATCGGACGGACGCGTCGAGTAGTACGGGAACACCTTCATGTCTTCGCCTTTGCTGCGGAAGTGAGCGGGGTGCTGCCTAGCCCCGCACGAGCAACTCCACCACGGCAACGGTCAACGGGGTAACCCCGACAACGTCATGACTCGGTCAAGCCTTGGCAAACACAGACAGCCGCACGCCGCTGTGACCTCATGGGCACGGGAGCACCCAACTCACGCACCGCGTCGCACATGCCGCCGATAGGGCGGACACCATCAGGCTGGTTAGTCGCCCTGTGTCCTGGAACAGATGATCAGGATCGAGGGGATCGCGAGAATCCCGCGCTCGTGGTGTTGATCTCGACATTGTGTGGTGGCATGAGATCTGAGTCGACATGCTGAGTATTGGAGAGATCGCACACCTCACCAACGTCGTCCGGGAAGATGCTGCGTCATTTGGAAGAGATCGCCCTGATCGTTCCCGCATCGATCCACGAAAACAATCGGCTACCGACCGTACGGGCGAAGACATCTCGGTCGAGTCCGCATAATCGTAGCCCTGGGGTTCGTAGGCTTCGGGCTCGCGATCGGTGATCTCCTTAGCGCGCAGCCGACCCAGCGGCGACTGGTGGAGCTCCTGCGGACACGAGAAGAAAAACTTACGGAGGTGAAGCCAAGTCTGAGGGGCGCACCGAAGGTGGGTCAATCCGCCTCGATGCGGTTCGTGTCCTACACCGACCGCAAGAAAGTGGCCGCCGGGTTGCGCCCGATCTACACCGCGCCAAGCGAAGAGGCAGCGTTAGCTGCGCTGGCCGATTTCGCGGACTCCACGCTGGGTAAGAAGTACCCCGCCGCCATCGCGTCGTGGGAGAACGCGTGGGAGCGGTTCATCCCGATCCTGGCGTTCGGGCCCGCGCTGCGCAAGGTCATCTACACCACCAACAGCATCGAGTCGCTGAACTACCAACTGCGCAAAGTGACGAAGAACCGGGGCCACTTCCCCTCCGACGCCGCCGCCGTCAAACTGCTCTGGTTGGCGATCCGCAACATCGAAGACAAACGAGCCCGAGAACGCGCCAAAGAGGCAGGCACCCCCAAAGGCATCAACCGCAAAGCCCCCGGCAAACTCGTCGAAGGCGGCGTCGTCCAAGGCTGGAAAGCAGCCCTGGGCGAGCTCGCCATGATCTACCCCGACCGCATCAACAACCACCTGTAACACCCACCATGAACCACACCGCTTACACAGAGAACTTGACAGGCTCAACCTGCTGCCCGGGCCACCGCGCAGGATCCCGAGTTCTCGACCGCATGGAAGAGGTACGGGCGGTGCAGCCCGACCCGAGCGAACGCGAATTGGGCGGCATCCCGACGGCGCGAGTCGCGTGCCCCCCTCCCCCTGGCCCACGGCACGACCCAGTAGCTGACTTCTGCGTCACCTTGGTCTGCATCGATCTTGACACCGACACCGACACCGACACCGACACCGACACTGAGCCGACCAGACAGTCGGAGGCGTCTGCAACAGGCCATGACGCGGTGGTCGGTCACGCCCAAATCTTTACGCCGGCCCATAAACTCCGCAGCGGCCCCAGGGCTGGCCGGTCCCGGATTCCACCGTGCGATCTCCGCGTCGGCAAAGGCAGCATGGAACCCAGCCGCGTCGCCCAGCCGATACTCCCGCAGCAGCACACCGGATGCTTCGATGCGCAGGAGGCGGTCGGTGACAAAGTTGGCCAACGTGCCATCCCAGTGCGACACCCTGCCGTGGGGCTGATCCCCAACAACCGCCGCACCGTTCTAAAGAGCCCGCTGATCGCCTCGGTGGGTCCGGCACCCTCGACGCGGGGTGACGCCTCGCTCCAGAGGGCGACGAACGCGCGCACTCGCCGTACCGAATGCGTCTTCTCGCCGCTGCGCCCCTACGGTGACGCACCAGACGCCCAAACGAAAGGCATCCAAGGACCCGGGCTGCCGCAATGCTTGGCCCAACCTGGTTCTCAGACTGCCCAATCCGTTCGGCGAGTGGCTACGAATACCATTGAAACCAGGGAGAACGCCTCCCTGGCCACAACCTCCAGGAGCTCACATGAAGCGAAACACGACGACTTTCCTCGGCACCTCGGTTCTTGCAATGGTCGCCGCGGCGTCCCTCGGAGCCGGTTCGGCCGTGGCCGACTCCACTCCGGTACCCGACAGCAACGGTGCAGCCAGAACCGTGGCGCTCAGCGCGCAACTGGACGAGCTCAACGGTTCCGGCGCGTCCGGCACCGCCACCGCCGTGGTGCGCAACCAGAGGATTCAGCACATCGAGGTGAACGCCGAGGGTCTGACTCCCGACGCCCCGCACGCCCAGCACATCCACTACGGCGACGACGCACGCAACGAGTGCCCTAGCCTCTTCCTGGACGACGCGAACGACGACGGCGTGCTCAACACCGTCGAGGGCGTCCCCGCCTACGGCCCGATCGTGGTGTCCCTGACGACGACCGGTGACACCACACCGGCCAGCGCGCTCGCGGTAGGCCGGTTCCCGGTGGCCGACGACGGCTCCTACGATTACAGCCGCGACAACATCAAGTTCACCCGCGTCACCGGCACCGGCTATACCGGAGGCGGTGGCACCCCAAAGCAGATCGCCGACTCCATCCGCGAGGGCGAGGGCGTCGTTGTCATCCACGGCATCGACTACAACGGCAACGGGATGTACGACTTCGAGGGCCGCGGCGCCAGCGAGCTCGACCCGACCCTGCCCGCCGAGGCGACCGACCCGGCCGCCTGTGGCGTGCTCGAGGTCGTCAAGTAACCCCAGCCCCCTTCAAAGAGGTTTGAGGTTCCGTCAGCGGCGATGGCCCCCCCACACCACCGTGGGCCAAAGCCCACGTCGACCGGACGGAGACAAACCC
>JBBQNO010000088.1:0-9409 GCA_038330045.1 Actinomycetales bacterium
CAAATTTTGACCAAGCCTGCGTTTGAGAACGCGATTGCTGTCGTGATGGCCCTCGGAGGCTCGACGAACGCCGTGCTTCACCTCTTGGCGATCGCCAACGAAGCCGAGGTCGATCTGACCCTCGAGGACTTCGCTCGGGTCGGCGCCAAAGTGCCGCACCTTGCGGATGTGAAGCCCTTTGGTCGCCACGTGATGACCGACATCGACCGGATCGGCGGCATACCTGTCGTCATGAAGGCGCTGCTGGACGCTGGTCTGTTGGACGGCAGCGTGATGACGGTGACCGGCAAGACGTTGGCGGAGAATCTCGCGGAGTTGAATCCACCGCAGCTCGACGGCACTGTCCTGCGGGAGATGAACAACCCGATCCACGCTTCGGGTGGCCTCACCATCCTGCATGGGTCGCTGGCTCCCGAGGGTGCCGTGGTGAAGTCGGCAGGTTTTGACTCCGATGTGTTCACCGGCACCGCTCGTGTCTTCGACGGGGAGCGGTTAGCGATGGATGCGCTCGAGAACGGCACCATTTCTGCTGGCGACGTCGTGGTCATCCGCCGCGAAGGGCCGCGTGGTGGTCCAGGCATGCGCGAGATGTTGGCCATCACCGGCGCTATTAAGGGTGCCGGGCTCGGCAAAGACGTGCTGCTGATCACCGACGGCCGGTTCTCCGGCGGCACGACAGGGCTCTGCGTCGGTCACATCGCGCCCGAGGCCGTTGACGGTGGCCCGATCGGGCTCATCGAGAACGGCGACCAGATCACCCTCAACGTGGCTGAGGGCACGCTCGACCTGCTGGTCGACGATTTCGAAATGGCTCGCCGGGTGGACTCTTGGGTGCAGCCCGAGCCCTACGAGCGAGCCCGCCGTGGTGTGCTTGCCAAGTACGCCAAGTTGGTCGGCTCAGCTGCCCAGGGTGCCGTCACCCACTAGGTCTCACAGTGGAGGCAGCGCCCCAATCGGCTAACGACCGGGGCGCTGCTTTCGTAGTGCCGGGTACACCGCATACCCAGGCGTTTGTACCGCGACACACGCGACAGCAGCGGCTCACGAGAGCACGTGCGCCCGTGAGCCGGTCGTGGCGGGCGAGTCGACGGCATCAATCCGCCTCCAGCGGCTCGAACTATCCCGTTCGGCGGCGCAGCGTGGCCGCCCCGAGGATCAGGGCACCGATCGTAAAGGCCGCGACGATCGCGGCGTTGAGGGTGAGGTCGCTGGACCACGCGGCATTCGAGGTGACCTCGTTGATGGCGTCAACCGAATACGACAGCGGCAGAAAGTCCGAGATAGTGCTGAGGGTGGTCGGCAACGTGTCGCGGGGTGCGATCAACCCGCACAGCAGGATCTGCGGCACCACGAAGGCGGGCATGAACTGCACGGCCTGGAAATCGGTCTGCGCAAACGCTGAGACCAACAGCCCTAACGCCGTCCCGAGTATTGAGTTGAGCACCGCGATCACCATCAAGCTCAACACGCTGCCCGCGACCGAGAGATCGAGCAGCCACACCGCCAACGCTGACGTCAACGCAGACTGGGCGATCGCGAAAGCAGCGAAGGCCAACGCATACCCCAGCAGAAAATCGACCTTGTTCATCGGCATCGACAGGAGCCGCTCCAAGGTGCCCGAGGTGCGCTCGGCCAACGTCGTGACGGAGGTGATCAAGAACATGATGACGAACGGGAAGACCACGAGCAGCGGCCCACCGACCCGATCAAAGACCTGAGGGCTGTCGATATAGATCCACCACAGCAGCGTCATCAGCAAGCAGGGCACCAGCAACAGCAGGGCCACCGTTCGGCGATCGTGCCGCAATTGCTGAAGCACCCGAAGCGCGATGGCGAGGGCGATGCGCGGGCTCATAGGTGCCTCCCGCGGATCAGGCGAAGGAATGCATCACCGACGTTGTCGGTGTTTGTCGCCGCGCACAATCCCTCGGGGGTGTCCGAGGCCAGAATCTCGCCGTCGCGCATCAGCAGAAGTCGATCGCACCACTGCGCCTCGTCCATCACGTGGCTCGACACCAGCAGCGTCGTGCCCTGATCGGCCAAGCGGCGAAACATGTCCCACAGCTCGACGCGCAACAGGGGGTCAAGTCCGACGGTGGGTTCGTCCAGCAGCAGGACGGGCGGGTTGCCCAGCAGTGCGACCGCCAGGGAGGCGCGGCTGAGTTGCCCGCCCGACAGGGAGCCGGCGAGCGAGTTGCGGTGGCTGGTGAGCCCGACCCGTTCGATGACGTCGTCGATCTCCGAGCGTGGGGCATCGAGCACGCGGGCGAAGAATTTCACGTTGTCCACGACGGAAAGGTTGGGATAGACGCTGGGTGCTTGGGTCACGTAGCCAACTCGGCGTCGCAGAGTGGCAGAGCCCGCTGGCTCGCCCAGCACGGTCACGGTGCCGGAGGCCACCTTCTGCACGCCGACGATGGATCGGATCAACGTCGACTTCCCGCAGCCCGACGGCCCGAGCAGGCCGGTGATCTGACCGCTGGTCATCGAGCCGGTGAGGCCGGTGAGCACGCGCCGACCACCGCGGACGACGGTGAGTCCGTCCGTCTCGATTGCCATATTCACCATGTGATGAATATGGCTCTGCGGGGGTCAGCCTGTCAAGACCCTGCCGTCTAGGTCCCCATCGAGGAAGCGCTGCACGATCGGCCCGTAGATCGCCACAAGATCGGTGGCAGGCATCGACGCGATGGGTTCGATCCGCACGATGTACCGCATCAAGATCAACCCCCCGCTCTGCGTCATGACCAACGGAATGCGGGTTTCGGCGTCCTCGATGTCGACCTGCGCGGCCACCTCGGTCATCACCGTGCGCAGCAGCCCGTCCTTGATGAGTTGCGTGCCCTCCGCCGTGGTGAAGGCCGACCGCATCATCGTCAGGAATAGTTCTTGGCGTTCCGGGTCGTCCCAGAGCTCTAAGACCAAGCCGACGAGTCTGCCTCCTAGCTCGTGGCGAGGGCCGACGACGACTCGGGCTAGTTCGGGACGAGGATCAAAGGGCACCTCCATAGCCGCCAAGAAGAGTCCCTGCTTACCGTCGAAGTAGTGGTGAATCAGCGCTGGGTCGACCCCGGCGGCCCGCGCCACCGCGCGCATCGAGGTGCCGTCGTAGCCCTTGGTGGAAAACTCTGTGCGGGCGGCCGCGATGATCTCGGTCTTAGTGTCGGGTGCCCCCGCCCGTCGGCCCGCCATCACAGATTCCCGTATGTCGTGACCTGGCACCGCGAGCGGCTCAGGGAGGCGCCGTGGGGGAAGGGTGTGGGCAAGTGCCGAGGCATGAGTGCACGGTAGCGGCAGCCGCGCGTGGGCCATGGGCGGAGCAACGCGAACGCGTGTGTCGCGGGACCGAGGTAGTGGGTCCACAGCGAGCGGCCCCGGCGCCAGGCGGTTATCGGATTGTGACCGCTCTGTGCTCGCAAGTTCCCGGTGTCATCGCTGAGGATGGAGTCATGTCGCAGAACGAAATACCTGGGCCGGGCCTCGATGCCGCCGGGTGCCCCGACGCAAGGATGACGTTCCGGATCGATGGTCCCGTCAACGACGAGGAGTTGACGACGCTGCACCAGCAGGCGTTCCGGGCGAGCGGGTCAGGGTTCGTCCCGTGGTCTAGGCGTCTGCAGCGGCACAGCATCTGCTGGGTGACAGCGCACGAGGGTGAACGGCTAGTGGGGTTCATCAACGTGATCGGCGATGGGGGCGCGCATGCGGTGCTGCTCGACACGGTGGTCGCGCCGGCATACCAACGACGGGGCATCGGTCGCGGGCTGGTGCACCGGGCCATTGACGAAGCGCGGACCTTGGGCTGCCATTGGCTGCATGTGGACTTCGACCACCGGGCCGCCGATTTCTACGAGCGCGTTTGTGGTTTCGACCCCATCGGTGCCGGCATCATCCGGCTGGCTTGACCGCTCTCAACCTGAGCGTTGACTGGAGGGTTGCTGGTAGTGATCTGGGCGTGGTTTCGGTACGGTGAGATCTTGCTCACCCGCTGAGCACGGCGGGGTGTCTGCGTGTTTGGTTGCGCAGGGTGCGGGCTGGATAGTCGAGGGCGTGACTACGCAAGACCGTTTGGAAATTAACTGGATCAATACCGCTGGGGGAGCGCTGGGCGCCGTGTCATCGGCAGTGGTGCTGTCGACCCTCGGGGCAGCGGGCACGCTGGTGGGTGCGGCCATGGGAAGCCTGTGCATCTCCGTGGGCGGTGCCGTCTATGCCCACTCGATGCGCAAGACCAAGGACCGTGTGGCTGCTGTCGCAGGGGCTTCGGGGGCCCGTAAGGTCCGCGCCCCCGAAGGCGACCTGGTGGCGCCATCTGGCGAGCCCGCCCGACTTCGTGTCGTAGACGCGCCGAAGCAGAACTTTGAGAAGGACGGCCTGCCGTGGAAGCGCATCGCAGTGATGGCAGGTGCTCTCTTTGCTATCGCCCTAGCCGCCATTGTGGCCTTCGAGTCGTTGAGCGGTCGGGCCGTGTCGACCTATACGGGGGGCACCAGCGACTCGACCGTCGGCAGCACCTTTGGCGGTGTCACTGACTCGCAGGGTGGAGGGGACGACTCGCAAGACGACGAGGGGGACCCAGGGGACCAAGCGCCTCCGGACGATCAACAGAATGACGAGCCCGCCCAGGACCAGCAAGATGAAGCCCCAGCGCAGGACGAGGCTCCGGCTGAAGACGATGCTCCGGTAGAAGAGGCCCCGGCTCCGGTAGAAGAGGCACCTGCTCCGGTAGAAGAGGCACCTGCTCCGGCAGAAGAGGCACCTGCTCCGGCAGAAGAGGCACCTGCTCCGGCAGAAGAGGCACCTGCCCCGCAGGAGCAGCCTCAGGGAGCGCCCGCGACCGATAAGTAGGCGCTCGCCTCACGCCCGCCAACTCTCGCCAACGTCCGCCGATACGTATTTAGCCAGCCCGTTAGGCCACGTCGATGGGGTAGTTCGACAGTTTCTTTGGGCCAGTGTCGGTGATCAGGTATTGCTCCTCGAGCTTGACCCCTTCACCGCCCTGTCGCGAGCCCACATAGGCCTCAGTCGTCAAGACCATGCCCACCTGTAGCACTCCGTCGTATCCGACGGCTTCCCACTGGTGCGGGAGCACGATCTCCGGGTACTCGTCGCACTGGCCCACCCCGTGATAGCCCACGCAATAGTGGCGGTAGTCCTCGACCGGAGGCATCCAACTGGCTTTGGTGACTTCGCGGAAGCTGGCTCCCGGTTGCAGTAGTTGGTGATTGCGTTCGATCTGCTCCTGGGCCAGCCCGAAAACTGCGCGCTGCGCGGCATTCGGAAGGACGTCGCCGATGACCCACGTCCGCGAGATGTCGCACATCATCCCGTAGGAGCCGACGAGATCGGTGTCGTAGCCGAGCAGCTCGCCCTCGTTGATGATCCGACTGCTGGCTTCCTGCATCCACGGGTTGGTGCGCGGCCCCGACGACAGAATCTGCGTCTCGATCCATTCGCGACCGCGGCGGATGTTGCCCGCGTGCAGGAACGCCCAAAGGTCGCGCTCGGTCATGCCAGGCTTCATCGCCTGGCGCATCTCGCCCATCGTGGTCTCGCACGCCGCAATCGCACAGCGCATAGCCCGGATCTCGTCCGGCCCCTTGATCGAGCGCGCCAACTCCATGAACTCGGTGCCGTCCTCAATCTGAACCCCCGCTTCGAGCAGGTGTTGCACCTCTAACGGACGGGCCGTGTCCACGGCGATACGCGGCTTCGGCCCGGCGTGGACGCGCAGCACGTCGAGCATTTCGTCCGCCCACGCGCGAGCCTTTTCCCTATAGCGCGGTCCCGCGATGAAGAAGAACGAGCTGATTGCAGGCCGGACCTCTTGAACGATCGGGTTGTGGGCACTGAGGAAATCGCACTCGGAAAACTCCCACAGGATCACCGAGCCGTCCGCGCCAACCCAGACGTACCGGGACGGGTTGTGCATCACCCAGATTTGCATATTCGTGCTGTCGGTCGCGTATCGGATGTTCATCGGGTCCCGCAGGATTGCCCCGTCGTAGCCCATTTCGATCAACTGGGCCCGCACCCGATTGATCCGGTATTCGCGCATCGCCCCTAGGTCGGGCAGCTCCAGCCCGGCGGCGAGCCACTCGGCCTCGACCACCGGCCCGGGGCCGAGGTTGATGTGGTTCAAATCCTGACCCGCTGCGCGCAATTGCGACCCGTGCGTCTGCATACTCGAGGCGATTCTGCCGACCATGTGAGCACCGTCATTCTGTGTCCTGGGAGCCTCACGGCTCGTCTCTCTGAACGGTAAACCGCTGCAGGCGCCACTGTCCATGGGTGTGGGGTGCGGCGTCGGTGGCACACTTTGGCCCATGCCCTCGATCTACCCGCTGCTCGATACTGTCCTCGCCGACCCCGCCGGGCTGGCGTGGGCGATCTTGGTGCGCGAGGGCCAAGACGCCGCTGAGGTTTTGGTCGGGGACATCACCGACATCGACGAGTTGGCGCAGATCCCCCCGGCCCAGGTTGACCTTCCCAACCTCACGCTGGTGCCGTTCCGGCAGATCGCCGAGCGGGGCTTCGATGTGCACGACGACGGGACGCCGCTGCGGGTGCTGGCTGCGACGGCATACGAACGCCTGCCGTTGGCCGACCTGATGGAGCGTCTGCAGGGTGCGTTACCGCAGGGCCCGATCGAGGTCACGGGCGAGCGGTTCAGCGTCAGCGACGACGAGTATGCCGAGATCGTCACCCGCGTCATTGAAGACGAGATCGGCAACGGCGAGGGTGCCAACTTCGTGATCCGCCGCGACATCCTGGGGTCCACGAGCGCGCGGACGTGCGACGCGGCGCTGACCTGGCTGCATACGCTGATCAACGACGAGCGCAACGCATACTGGACCTTCGCGGTGCACACTCCCGGCCACACGCTGATCGGCGCCACGCCCGAGCGGCACGTCAGCGTGCAGGACGGGCGAGTGCGGATGAATCCGATCTCGGGCACCTTCCGTCACCCGCGCGACGAAGCCGAGCTCGAGCCCGAGTTCGCGGCCTTCATCAAGGACACCAAAGAGACCGAAGAGCTCTTCATGGTGGTCGACGAAGAGATGAAGATGATGGCTCAGATCTGCACCCACGGTGGGCGGATCACCGGGCCGTACCTGAAGCAGATGGCCCACCTGACGCACACCGAATATCTGCTCGACGGGCAGGCCGAGGACGACCCTCGGGACGTGCTGCGGCTGACCATGTTTGCCCCCACGGTGACCGGCTCGCCGATGGAGAATGCCTGCACCGTCATCAAGCGGCATGAGCCCACCGGGCGCGGCTACTACGCCGGGGTTTTGGCGCTGATCGAGCGCGACGACGACGACATGGAACACCTCGACGCGCCGATCCTGATCCGTACCGTCCACCTGTTCGGCGAGGGCGTTGTCAAGATCAGCGCGGGGGCCACGTTGGTGCGCCACAGCGACCCGGCCTCCGAGGTCGCCGAGACCGTGGCCAAAGCGAGCGGCATGCTGGCCGCGCTCGGCCTGGCCCCACGACGGGAGCTGGCGTATGCCGTCCAGCTCGGTGATCTGCCCGGCGTTGCTCAGGCGCTAGCGGACCGCAACGATGTGCTGTCGGCGTTTTGGATGTCCCCGCAAGGCCAGCGTCCCGACCCGGACGTGGCGGGCCAATCGGTGCTGGTGGTGGACGCCGAAGACACCTGGACGCAGATGCTGGCCCACCAAGTGCGCCACTTCGGGATGGTCGCGAAGGTGCGCCGCTGGGACGCGGTGGTAGCTGCCGATCTGGATGCCTTCGACTTGGTGCTCTTTGGGCCTGGCCCCGGCGACCCCGACGACGCTGACGACCCGCGGATGCTGCATATCCGAGCGCTCATGCAGGCCCGCCTCGACGCCGATCGCCCGCTGCTAGCGGTGTGCCTGAGCCACCAGGTGTTGGCCTCGATCGCCGGGATGTCCATCACCAAGTTGGCGAGGCCCAACCAGGGCGTACAGATCCCCGTCGACCTCTGGGGGACTCCAGCCCGGATCGGCTTCTACAACACGTTCGTAGCCCGCCCGGGTACTGCCGCGCTGCCTCGGGTGGGCGGCGAATCAGTGCCGCTAGCGGTGGCGGTCGACGACCTTCACGACGCCGTGGTGGGCCTGCGCGGGCCGGGAGTGGCGAGCATCCAGGGCCACGCCGAGTCTGTCCTCTCGCGGGACGGGCTGACGACGCTGCACGCCTTGATTCGGCATACCTTGCTGGGCTAACCCCCCTTTCGCGCCTGGGCAAGGTTATGTGCCACTTTCGGGTGCGATAACCCCCGATTCGGGCACATAACCTTGCCCAGGCGGAGACTAAGCCTCCAGGAAGGTCAGCAGGGCCAGGTTGAAGTCCTTCGCGTGGCTGACGTTGATCCCGTGTGGCCCATCCTTAATCACGTGGATGCGTGCGCCGCCGATGGCCTCGGCGGTGCGCATGCCGGAGTATTCAACCGGGACGATGGCGTCGGCGCTGCCGTGAAGCACCAACGTCGGCAGGGTGATGTGGGTCAGGTCATCCCGGAAGTCTGTGGCGGCGAAGGCTTCGATGCCTTCGACCGCCGCGTTCTGATCAGCCTGAGCGCACTGCTCGCGAGCTGACTGCAGTTGCTCGTCGGTGACTTTGAGCTCGCCATCAGCGCTGAAGAACTTGGTCGTGAAGCCCTCGTAAAAGTCGGGGTCACCGTCCCGAAGGCATTGCTTCATCTCATCCGCTGCCTCACGGGTGAAGGGGCCATCCGGGTTGTCCTCGGTATGCAGCAGGTAGGGCGGCACGGCAGAGGCGAACACCACGCTGTGTAACCGGTCCGACCCGTGCTTGGCGGCATACCGAGCGACCTCGCCGCCGCCCATCGAGAACCCGACCAGGGTGGCATCAGTGAGATCAAGCGAGTCCAACACACCAGCAAGGTCATCGCTTAACGTGTCGTAGTCGTAACCGTCCGCAGGCTTGTCGGACTGGCCAAACCCGCGCCGGTCGTAGGTGACGACCCGATAGCCAGCGTGGGTGAGTGCAGGGACCTGAGCGGCCCAGGAGTCCTGCGTCATCGGCCATCCGTGAATCAGCACGACGGGGCGGCCCGACCCGCCAGAGTCGACCACCTCAAGTTTGATCGGATTGACGGCCGTGCTGAGGTTCAAACTGGGCATGGGGGTGACCTTTCTCCGGGAGGTGCTACGAACAACCCTGGGCAAGGAAATGCGCTCGCATCGGGGGAAATCGCACCGCAGAGTGAGCATAACGTTGCCCAGGCGGAGAAGAGGGAGTAAACGAGAGTCGCGGGTGCTTCAGGGGCAGACCCGCGACTCTCGCGCGTGGCCAGGGGCGGGGTCGAACCGCCGACCTTCCGATTTTCAGTCGGACGCTCGTACCAACTGAGCTACCTGGCCGTACCTGTGTTGAGTGAAAAAATCCGCTG
>JBBQNO010000089.1:0-9357 GCA_038330045.1 Actinomycetales bacterium
GCGAGATCGGACTCATCCGCCCTTTACGAGAAGGCGGCTTGACCGTTGCGGGACAGTGCCGGGCTTTGACCGGACTTCGACTTCGGGTCGTCCGCGCAGCATACGCCCATCTCGCCTGAGCCGGAGGGTTCGTGGTGGGGGGTTGGAGCCGCCACCCATATTCCCTGCCCCCGATTGTGGGGCAGAGAATATGTGACTGCGTTTCTAGCCGTGCTTAGCCTCGTCAGCGCTGTCGATGCCTTCCTGAAACTCCTGCGCCGTCACGTCGACGGTGCCGTGGCCGATCGGGTTTCAGCGCTCGTTGGTGGCGGAAAATAATCGGTTGCCGCCGTAGTGACGAGCAACTAGCGTGCTGAGTACACAGGAAGGGAGGTGGTCCGACTTCATGAACATTCTTCGGACATGTGAGGTGGCTCGCCGCTAACGCGGTGACCCAGCACCGTTTCCCGCAAACGGTGCGGACCGTGTGGCGAAGTCACTCGAGCCACCGCGACCCGCAAGGCCAGAACTTGTCCATCTGGTGCTGTCGTCTCCGACGACGCAACCTGCGGGTCGACCCCTTGACCACCCGCAGGTCAGTCTTGGGGAGGGTCCGCTATCGACGTTCAACGGCTGATTGGGGATGTCGATTGGGGATGTCTTTGCCGACTTCGAAGACTCGACCGGCAGGGAGGACGCACTGTAACCACTGTCCGGGCGGAATACCTCGACGGGATCGGCGCTTTGTCCAAGGGCCCGCACATCGATTTCGAGGAGATGCATGTCGCACACAGTTGCACTGTCCACCGCAAGCGCCGGATCGCCCCTGGAGGCGACCACCATCGAGCGACGCGACCTGCGCGCCGATGACGTTTTGATCGACATCGCGTATGCAGGGATCTGCCACAGCGACATCCACCAGGTCCGCGAGGAGTGGGGAAGTGCAATTTTCCCGATGGTTCCCGGGCACGAGATTGCGGGCACAGTTTCGGCTGTAGGCGATGACGTCACCGAGCACAAGGTAGGGGACCGCGTCGGGGTCGGCTGCATGGTCGACTCGTGTGACGAATGCGAATACTGCCAGGAAGATCAGGAACAGTTCTGCACCAAGGGCGCCGTGATGACCTACAACGGCAAGGGTTTTGACGGCGAAGAGACCATGGGCGGCTACAGCCAACAGGTTGTCGTCCGCGACGCATTTGTTGTCGACATCCCCGACTCAATCGAGCTCGATGTCGCCGCGCCGTTGCTATGCGCTGGCATCACAACCTACAGCCCGCTCAAGCGCTGGGGCGTCGGTCAGGGCAGCAAGGTTGCCGTCGTCGGCATGGGCGGCCTAGGCCACGTGGCCGTGAAGTTCGCGGTCGCCCTCGGGGCCGAGGTCACGGTTCTAAGCCGGACCACCTCAAAGAAGGACGACAGCATCAAGTACGGCGCGATCGACCACCTGTCGACCTCGGATGAATCGACCTTGAAGGACCTGGCTTCGACGTTCGACGTCATCATCAACACCGTCAGCGCCAACTTGCCATTGGACTCCTATCTCGCAACGCTCAAGCCGAACGGTGCAATGGTCAACGTCGGTGGGCCGAGTGACCCGTGCCAGTTCAGCGCGTTCTCGCTTCTCGCGGGCGGCAAGGTGATGGCCGGAACCATGATCGGCGGCATCGCCGAAACGCATGAAATGCTCGAGGTCGCGGCCGAGCACGGCATTGGTGCCGAGATCGAAGTCATCAGTGCCGACGAGGTCAATGACGCCTACGACCGGGTGGTCAACTCGGACGTTCGCTACCGCTTCGTCATCGACACGGCCACGATCAAGGCCTAATTCTCTAACCATGGAGTATGCCGACGCGCCTCCGGGGTGCGTCGGCATACTTGTATCTATGAGCGCCTGAAAAACGTGACATCGACCGTGCACGGGCGCCCAGTGGCTGAAATTCGGCCTGTTTCGCCGGTCGTCCGAACGAGTTTCGAGCGTCTTGAGGCAGTGCGCATTCTCACCTGCACCCGCACTCACGACAAGGCGTTGGCCGCCGATCTTGAGTGGATACCGGGCGACACCAGGGAGGGCGCAGTTGCGTGTTTGTCTGCACGCAGCTGGGCGAAGAATCAACGTCAACGACCTGTGGATCGCCGCCACCGCAGTAGTGCATTATCTTCCGGTCCTGACCCAAGATGCCGACGTTGATGTCCTGGCTCAGATCGGCGCGCTCGAAGTCATCGCAGTCTGAGGCACCCCTCAGCCGCGCATAATGGTGAAGTGTTTGATCCAGGCGAGGGGGTCGCGCCCGACGGCACCATTCGGACTGGTGTTGATCGGCGCAGAGTCCCGTCGGCTTTCGAACCTCTGTTGGCCGCGTTCGTGGCCGGTGCATCGCGGGACGTGCCCGACGTGTCGGCGTATCTCTACGGGTCGGGTGCTACAGGCAGAGCGCTGATTGGCGTCTCTGACGTGGACGTCTGCACTTTTGGCTTGGCCCCGGAGCAACGACGAAGAGTACGGAAATCGCGTCTTAGTGCGGCATTACTGCCTTCACCTGGCCGGCCCGGATGTCACCAGTGGCATGCCTGCGTTCCGTGCGGATGCCGTGCAGCCCTCGGATTTAACGGCGATGTACGTGGACGACCGATCGCGAGGTAGCAGCTCGCCGTTTGGCTGAGTTATGGCCGCATCGGGCGGAGAGCGTGGCGGCACCGTCGACGAAGTGGTGTATCGCTTCTGTGACTCGATCGGGCTATGGGATTGAGTCCCAGAGTTCGGTGATGAGTTGTGCGACCTCTTCCGGTTGCTCGGCTTGGGCCATGTGCCCGGTGTTGGGCAGCATCACCGTGCGGGCGTGCGGAAGGGCGTCAGCGGCCGCGACTAGTTGTGCTGAGGGAAGCACCACATCCCGCTCCCCCCACATGATCAACGTCGGCACGGGATCAGCCAGCATGGCGCGTAGCAGCTTGGCTCGCCACTGCGGCTTTGTGCCCCGGATACCGCCGATCGACAGCAACGCTTTCCGGAATGACGTGGCCCTGCCTGGGATGGCTGCGAGTTCGAGTGCCAGATCGACTCGCTTCTCGGTGGCCAGGGACGGGTCGGCATACAGCGACCGTTCGACGCGGCGGGCGCTGGTGCGAGAGTTCCGGGCCAGTAGCCACGGGCCCAAGCCGTTAAGCGAGATGATCCGTAGTGCCGGGGTGACCTCGGCGCCGAAGCCCGCGCTTGAGGTCAGGGCCAGGGAGCGAACGCGCTGCGAGTGCCGGGCGCGGACGGTCATCGCTATAGCGCCGCCAAGAGAGTTGCCGACGACATGCACAGGTCGCTTCTCGCCGAGCGCGTCGAGGGTCGCGACAGCGGCATCGGCGAGCGACTCCAAGCCCATGCCGGTGGCAATCGGCGGGGTGTGGCCGAACCCGGGGAGGTCGAGGCTGATGATCCGATGGCCCCCGTCGAGCAGCTCGTGCTGCTCGGTCCAGTCGTCCAGGCTTCGCCCGATGCCATGCAGCATCAGGACCGGATCGGCATCTTCAGGACCAGTGACACGCACGCGCACGTGCGTCCCCGCCGCTTCAACGACGCGAACCCCGTCGAGTTGGTGCGCTGATTCGGGGAGGGCGGTTGCCGCCGGAATCGCGGACCGGGCGTGCTGATCGACTCGCCTGGCTCCAGCCGACAACAGGCGGCCGCCGGCCGTCGGAAGCAGGCGTTCGACCACGTCGAGGACCTTCGCAGATCGCCCTACGACCACTCGGCGACGGCGTCGCTCCACCGCGTGCAGGATGATCTTCGCCGCTTGAGCCGGGTCCATGGTCAAGAACCGCTCGAAGGCATCTCGGCCCGTCTTGGCTTCCGTCTCGTCCAGCCCGCGCCCGGTCCGCGAGTCCTGAGCGATCCGAGTCTTCACACCACCCGGATGCACCGACGTCACGCCGATTCCACGCCCCGCGACGTCTTGCGCCAAGGCTTGGCTGAACCCGCGCAAACCAAACTTGCTGGTGACGTACGCCGACTGGCCACCCGGCGCGACCAGGCCTAACAGCGACGACAGGTTGACGACGTGACTACCGGGGGAGTCCGACAAAGCGGGCAAGAATCCGCGGACCAACGCGATCGGTGCGTGCAGGTTGATCTGCAGCAACCAGTCGAACTCCTCGTCGCTGATCTGATCGAACCGTCCGCCGAGAGCCACCCCCGCGTTGTTGACGAGCAAGGTCACTCGCTGGTGTTTGGCCAACACCGATTCGGCCAGACCGGTAACCTGCTCGCGATCCGCAAGATCAACAACATGGGTAGTGATAGTGAGAGCGGAGTGCGCACCACGCAACTCAGTGGCCAGTGCCTCAAGCGGTTCCGCCCGCCGATCCGCCAACGCCAGATGGCTTCCTCGCTCGGCGAGTTGTCGAGACACCTGCTCACCAATGCCCCCGGCAGCGCCGGTCACGACGGCCGTGCCACCAGCAAAGGTGTAGCGGGAGGGGATGCGGCGCGTGGTCGAGGCCATCGGGGCTCCCTGATCGGCGGAGGAGGTGAACTTCATGTCGGTGGTCAGCGATCCGTGCAGCAACTCTGGTGCTTCGACCAAGTAATTCTGTGCGTAGGTCCAAGGCCTTCGGGGTCCTAGGGTCGGCAGCTTGTCCAACGCTCGCATGACATAGCCCGCTTTGAGGTCGAGCAAGGGACGGCGCTCGCCCGCAGGAGCCTGGCCCGGCGCTGCGACGGCATACCCCTTGCGGTCCATCAGGTCGAGTAAACGGCACAGATAACGCGCGACGAGGTCGGCTCGCAGGGTCCACGAGGAGTTGACGTAGCCGACGGTGAACATCAGGTTGGGCACACGCTCGAGCATCAGCCCGCGATAGGCGACCCGCGACGCCGGGTCGACAACCCCGCCGTCGACCTCCACGATGACCCCGCCAAGCATCTGTAACTGGAGCCCGGTGGCCGACACGATGACGTCAGCAGGCAACACCTCGCCGCTGGCCAACTGGATCCCTTCGGCCACTAGCGCCTCCATCTTTGCGGTCACCACGGAGGCACGACCGGAGGCGATGGCCTTGGTCAGATCGCCATTGGGGATGCGAGATACCCGCTGGTCCCAGGGCCGGTAGTCCGGCGTGAAGTGAGCATCGAGGTAGTCGTCGTCCGGCAAGTCTCGTTTCAGGGTGGAGCGCAAGACGGCGGCGAAACGTTCGGGCCGTCGGCGGGCCAACGCGTAGGTGCCCTGGCTTAGTGCAATGTTTTTGGTGCGCGTCACGCGATAAGCCAGCGACTCCGGTAGCCGGCGACGCAGCTTTTCGTCAAGTCGGTCGCGGTTGGGCATCGACGCCACCCAACTGGGCGTGCGCTGAAGCATGGTCACGTGCCCGGCGGTCTTGGCTAACGCAGGAATGAGCGTCATGGCGGTTGCGCCCGATCCGATCACAACTACCCGTTTCCCGGTCACGTCGAGGTCGTTCGGCCATTGCTGCGGGTGGACGAACGGGCCGGTGAAGTCGTCTCGGCCGGGGAAGTCCGGCTGGTATCCGGAGTTGTAGTCGTAGTAGCCGGCGGCCATGTGCAAGAACGAACACGTAAGGGTATGTCGCCCCGAAGGCCCGTCCGCAGTGACGGTCCACCGTTGGTCGGTCGAGGACCACGAAGCGTTGGTAACGGTGGTGTCGAAGCGAACGTGCTCGGTGATGCCCGCCTGCTCGGCCGTCGCCTCGACGTATTCCTTGATCTCGGCGCCCTGTGCGAGGACCTTCTCGCCAGCCCAGGGCGCGAACGGAAAAGCGAAGGTCGCGATGTCGGAGTCGGAGCGGATGCCGGGGTAACGGAAGAGGTCCCAGGTGCCCCCGATCTGGCTGCGCGCTTCCAAGATCTCGTATGACGTGTGGGGGCGTCGCTCGTTCAAGCGCCACGCAACATCGATCCCCGAAATGCCTGCACCCACGATGAGAACGTCGACGTGGGCCCCTTCTAGGGTGGTTTCGGGGATCGTTTGCAGCACTGCACCAACGTAAGCGGCACGGCTGACGTAGGTGAAGGCGACCCGGCGCGTGGAGGCGGCACCAACGACAAGCTCCCCCCAAGAAAATAAACTCTGACGCGGACGCGCTCACGGTGTTACGTTTCAGGTGATTCCACAACGAAGTGAGGTATGCCGTGAGCCAGGACTCCGCCGAAGCCAAGCAACAGCCGTCCGCGTCCACCGAAGACGATAGCGCTAGGGCACCGTCAAAAGTGTGGATGTTCCGAGGGCTGGGTCTCGCCATATCGCTGGTGGTGTACCTACTCCTCGGCGGCGCGGACCTATCGCAGGATGGCCGGATCGTTGCCGCGATCGGCGCTTTGATGGCGGTGTGGTGGATGACCGAAGCAATCCCGTTGTCGGTCACGTCATTGCTGCCAATCGTGCTTTTCCCCACGCTGACCGCGATCGAAGTAGCGGATGCCACCTCGCCCTATGCCAACTCCATCGTGTTCCTCTTCCTCGGCGGGTTCCTCATCGCCATCGCGATGCAGAAGTGGAACCTGCACCGCCGCATCGCGCTGCTGACCTTGAGTAAAGTGGGCACCCATCCGCGCCAGATCATCTTGGGGATGATGATCTCCACGGCTTTCCTGTCGATGTGGGTCTCTAACACCGCCACCACCTTGATGATGCTGCCGATCGCGATGTCGGTGTTGGCCCTCGTGGTCGAGAGCAGCAGCAAAACCAGCGGCGAAGGCACCGCCCACGAAGACCTGACGTCAGGCCGCGCGGTGAGTGACGTTATCGAGGATGCCGACGTGCGGCTCTTCGGAGTGGCGCTCGTGCTCTCGATCGCCTGGGCGGCCTCCATCGGCGGCCTCGGCACCCTGCTAGGCAGCCCGCCCAACGCCATTGTCGCCGGATACGTCAGCGAGGAGTTGGGCAAAGAGATCGGCTTCGGTCAGTGGATGATGCTCGGAGTTCCGCTGGTCGTGGTGTTCTTGGCGGTGGCCTGGTTCTTGATCACGCGGGTGATGTTCCGCTTCTCGCTCACCGAGATTCCCGGTGGTAGGGAAATGATCAACGACGAGATCAAAGATCTGGGGCCGATGAGTCAGGGCGAGAAGATGGTGTTGGGCGTCTTCGCCGGCGCGGCATTCCTATGGATCGTGCCCGGTCTGCTGGCCGGGATCGGCAGCTTGGGTGACCAATTCCCGTGGCTGGACTCCCTCGACGACACTGTTGTGGCGATTGGTGCGGGCGTGTTGTTATTTATTCTGCCTGGCGACCGCAAAGGCCACATGGTGCTGGAGTGGGATGACGCGGAGAAGGGGCTGCCTTGGGGTGTGCTGTTGCTCTTCGGTGGCGGCCTGAGTTTGGCTTCCGCTGTCGCGGCCACGGGGCTAGACGAGTGGTTTGGCACCCAAGTCGGCGGGCTCGAAGCGCTGCCTATCGTGCTGTTGTTGGCGGCCGTGGTGACGATTGTGTTGCTGCTCACCGAGGTGACTAGCAACACGGCGACGGCGGCGACCTTTATACCCGTTTTGGGGGGCGTAGCTGTGGGAATCGGGGTGGACCCGCTCACCCTGCTGATCCCGGCCGCCTTGGCCGCGACGTGCGCGTTTATGCTGCCGGTGGGCACTCCGCCGAACGCGATCGTGTTCGGCACCGGGGCCGTCAAGATCTCCGAGATGGCCCGCGGCGGCGCCGTGCTCAACGTGGTCGGCATCATGTTGATCACCTTGTTCGCCGTGGTGGTCGGGCCCTTCGCTTTGGGCTTAGTGATCTGAGCCCATGCGCCTGACCATAGATGAGAGGACGCAGGTATGGGTGGTAGGTATCGCATTGCGGCTATTCCCGGTGATGGCATCGGGAAAGAGGTGGTGCCGGAGGGTGTGAAGGTGCTGCACGCTGCCGCCGAGACGTTCGGGTTCGAGCTCGAGCTCGTGGACTTTGATTTCGCCAGCGTGGACTATTACGCGGAGCACGGTCAGATGCTTCCTAACGATTGGTTCGACACCCTCAGTTCATTCGACGCCATCTTCTTCGGTGCGGTGGGGTGGCCGGAGACGGTCCCGGATCACGTGTCGCTGTGGGGCAGCCTGTTGAAGTTCCGCCGGGGTTTCGACCAGTACGTGTCCTTGCGTCCGGTGAAATTGCTTCCTGGGGTGCCTAGCCCGCTCGCGGGCCGGGTGCCGGGCGATGTCGATTTCTACGTGGTTCGGGAGAACACGGAGGGCGAGTACTCCAGCATCGGCGGGAAGATCTTCGAGGGCACGGAGCGCGAAACGGTGATGCAGGAAACGGTCATGACCCGCACCGGGGTCGACCGGATCCTGAAGTATGCGTTCGAGTTGGCTCAGTCACGCCCGAAGAAGCACCTGACGTCGGCAACGAAGAGCAACGGAATCTCGATCTCGATGCCGTACTGGGACGAACGCGTCCAGGCCATGGCCGCCGGGTACCCGGAAATCGAGGTGGACAAGTACCACATCGACATTCTCACGGCTAACTTCGTGCTCCACCCGGATTGGTTCGACGTGGTCGTGGCCAGCAACCTGTTCGGTGACATCCTCTCGGACCTCGGCCCGGCGTGCACCGGTACCATCGGTATCGCGCCGAGCGCGAACATCAACCCGGAGCGAACCTTCCCGAGCCTTTTCGAGCCGGTGCACGGGTCCGCGCCAGATATCGCGGGCCAGGGCATCGCAAACCCGATCGGCCAAATCTGGTGCGCGTCGATGATGCTGGAACACCTGGGCGAGCCGGAGGCCGGCGCCGGTGTCCTTAGGTCTATCGAGAGGGTTCTTGAACGTGGGGGTGACGACCTGACCCGAGATATGGGTGGGTCAGCGAGCACGGTGCAGTTAGGGTCCGCGATCTGCACCGAGATCGCGGACCTGCGGCAGGTTCAGCCTCAGTAGGAAGTCATCCCCGCGAGAGCGGCACTGACGATCCATTCGCGACGAGACAGGAGAAGTGCCTTGGCGGACCGGGCAAACGTTCACGAACGATTATTTCCCGGATTCGACCTGCGATCGCTGGCCACCACGGCCGCCGTCGACATTTCCTTTGCCATTGGCGGCAGTGGACCGCCGCTGTTACTGCTCCACGGGCACCCGCAAACCCACGCTATCTGGCATCGCGTCGCTCCGGAGTTGTGCCGGCGGTTCACTCTCGTGATGGCCGACCTGCGCGGGTACGGCGACTCCAGCAAGCCGGGCGGCGGCTCAGACCATGTGAACTATTCCAAACGTGAAATGGCCAACGACATGCTCTCCCTGATGGGCGCATTGGGATTCGACCGTTTCGACGTGTTGGCCCACGACCGCGGCGCCAGAGTGGCTCATCGGATGGCCGCCGACCACCCGCGAGCCGTCCGCCGACTGGCCGTGCTGGATATAGCACCGACCTTGGCGATGTACGAGCAGAC
>JBBQNO010000090.1:0-9185 GCA_038330045.1 Actinomycetales bacterium
GGTAGGTCGGGGTCACCACCTGCAGCAGACCGACAAAGATATTGAGCGGGATGACCGATCGCGGGTCGACGAAGCCCAGCAACATCATCCCGTTGAGGAACAACACGGCCCCCACGTAGAGCAATCCGACAGCGGCGATAGCTTGATCCTTTCGTCTGAGCCCGCGGCGTGCGGTCGAAATGGTTGCGGCGGACGGAGCGGCAATGAGGGGTCTTTATGGGCGAGGAAGACCCGCCCACGCTGGATTGGTGACTGCGGGCTTCCCAGGAGGGGTAAGCCGTGGGGTCGCGCCAGCAGGCAAGCAGCGCACGACCTCGGGCTGATCAGCCGACTTCTCCGCGTGGTCCATGGCCGCGGTGACGCCGCGATTCGAGAGGGAAAGCATCGGTGAGGTGATCATCCGCGGGCCGGGCACTCGGCAGACTGGGCAGGGCTCAGCGACGTTGGCCGTGCCAATGGGAGACGACACATCATGGGGTCCGTGTTCATTGCAGCGGTATCTATAGCGCGCCATGCTTCACCTTCCTACCGACCATGGGAGTTGTCAACGTTCTGCTGGAACTGGCGAAAATTGCTCGACAGACCAGCCCCGTGTCGTGGGCAGCTAAGCCCATGCCCCGTTGATTGGCGCCCAAGAATGCGAGGGCTCTGGCCGACTCGTGCGCCGCACGTCATACTGGCGCAATGGCTGATCACTATGACCTCGTTGTTCTGGGCGCCGGCCCCGGTGGGTATGTCGCGGCGATCCGTGCGTCCCAACTGGGCAAGAAGGTTGCCGTCGTGGAGAAGAAGTACTGGGGCGGTGTCTGCCTCAACGTGGGCTGCATACCCTCGAAGGCTCTGCTGAAGAACGCCGAGTTGTCGCACACGCTGCAGCACGAGAAGGCCAAGTTCGGCATCGAGGGCGACGCCACGATGTCCTTTGGGCCGACCTTCAAGCGCAGCCGCACGGTGTCGGCGGGCATCGTCAAGGGCGTCCATTACCTGATGAAGAAGAACAAGATCACCGAGATCGACGGTTGGGGCACGATCAAGACCCCCACTTCGATGGATGTGGACCTCAACGAGGGTGACACGCAGCAGTTGACCTTCGACAACCTCATCATTGCCACGGGCGCCTACACGCGGCTCATCCCGGGCACCGAGTTGTCCGAGCGCGTCGTGACGTATGAAGAGCAGATCCTGACCGAGGAGCTACCCGGCAGCATCGTGATCGCTGGGTCGGGTGCCATCGGCGTGGAGTTCGCCTACATCTTGGCGAACTTCGGTGTCGACGTCACCATCGTGGAGTTCTTGGACCGGATCGTGCCGTTGGAAGACCCCGAAGTTTCCAAGGAGCTGGCCAAGCACTACAAGAAGCTCGGCGTGAAGTTGATGACCGCGACCAAGGTCGAAGGCATCGACGACTCCGGTGACAAGGTGAAGGTGACCGTCTCCCCCGCTGGTGGCGGCGACTCGCAGACACTTGAGACCGACAAGGTCATGCAGGCCATCGGGTTCGTGCCGCGCGTGGAGGGCTACGGCCTAGAGAACATCGGCGTCGAGATGACCGATCGCGGCGCCATTGCGATCGATGGCCGGGGCCGGACGAACGTCGACGGCGTCTACGCCATCGGTGACGTCACCGCGAAGCTGATGCTCGCCCATAACGCAGAGGCGATGGGCATTGTGGCGGCCGAGACGATGTGCGGCGAGGAGACGATGGAGATCAACTACGACTTCGTCCCCCGCGCCACCTACTGCCAGCCACAGGTTGCCTCCATGGGCTACACCGAGGAGCAGGCCAAGGACAAGGGGTATGACGTCAAGGTCGCCAAATTCCCCTTCAGCGCCAACGGCAAGGCTGCTGGCCTGGGCGAGCCCATCGGGTTCGTCAAGGTCATCGCGGATGCCGAGTTCAACGAGATCATCGGTGCCCACCTGATCGGCCCCGACGTGACCGAGTTGCTGCCCGTGCTGACGCTGGCCCAGCGCTTCGACCTCACTGCCGACGAAGTAGCCCGCAACGTCTTCGCGCACCCCACGTTGGGTGAGTCCGTCAAGGAAGCAGTGCACGGCATCGCCGGGCACATGATCAACCTCTAAGCACTTCTCACAAGGTGCCCGGGCCATCGGTTCGGGCATCTTGTGCGTGCCCGCGGTGTTAGGCGCGATGCCTGCCACGGAAGATGGGGGCGATGGAGCACATGCTGGTGCACTCAAACAGGCAAACAAGCCTCATCCGGGGCAAAACCCCAGGTCGCCTCCTTCCTTTGCCTGTTTGAGTGCACCAGCACAACGATCCGGACTGAGAGCGCGAGGTGGTGAGAGTTGGATGCGCCACGAGACTTAGAGGAGTCTCCGGTCCATCGCCCACGCGGTGAGTTCGTGACGCGACGAAAGTTGGAGTTTGCGCAGCACCGAAGACACGTGAGTTTCCACGGTTTTGATGGAGATGAACAACTCCTTAGCCACCTCTTTGTATTGGTAGCCCCGGGCGATCAGCCGCATCACTTCGCGTTCGCGTTTGCTGAGGCGGTCCAGTTCTTCGTCGACCTCCGCAATCTCACCAGCGCTCGCCCCAAAGGCATCGAGCACGAACCCGGCGAGTCGCGGACTGAACACGGCGTCCCCGTCGGCCACCCGGCTGATCGCCGTGCCCAGATCGGTGCCGCTAATCGATTTGGTGACGTAACCCCGCGCTCCTGCTCGGATGACGGCAATCACGTCGTCGGCGGTGTCAGAAACCGACAGCGCCAAAAACCGCACTGGCGCTCCGGCCGCAGTTTTCAGGCCAGCGCACCCGCGCAAGACATCCGCACCTCCGCCGCCCGAGCCCCCAGGCAGGTGCACGTCCAAGAGCACCACGTCAGGCAACGTCTCGGCGATCACCGTGATGGCAGAATCGACGGCTCCGGCCTCGGCCACGATGTCGAGATGAGGGTCGATCTCAGTGAGCTCGGCGCGCACCCCGGCTCGGAAGATGCGGTGGTCATCGACCAACACGAGGCGTATGGCGGGGGCGGCTTCAGCCTTCATGGGCGACCTCATTCGTGCTGGGTGCTTGGGCGGTGGATTCGTTCGTGGTGGGTTCGTGGGAGTCGTCGTCAGCAGGCACGTGGCGCGGCAAAGAAAGCCCCACCTCGGTACCGTTGTCCATCGAGCGGACGTGCGCGGTGCCGCCGTGTCGTTCCATCCGGCCGATGATCGATTCGCGCACCCCTTGGCGGTCGTTGGGGATGAGTTCCACGTCGAAGCCTTGACCTCGGTCGCGCACAAAGGCCTCGACGCGCTCCGGACCCACCTCGAGGTAGGCCGAGATCGGCGGTGCCCCATGCACCGCCGCGTTCACCAAGGCCTCGCGAAGCGCAGCGATTAAGGCAGTTGCGCCAGCATCCAGCGGCGCATCTCCAATCAGCACCACATCGACCGGTATGCCGTATCGATCCTCCACCTCGTGCGCCACCTCCGTAGCCGCGCTGGCCACACCGGCCAAGGGGGCGCTGTCACCAGCGAACAGCCACTGGCGCAACTCGCGCTCTTGGCCCCGTGCAAGCCTGGTGACCTGGGGGTCAGTGGACCGCCGCTGGATCAACGTCAACGTCTGAAGCACCGAGTCGTGCAGATGTGCGGCGATGTCGGCCCGCTCGGTGGCCCGCACCCGCGCGGCCTGTTCGGCCCGCAGCTCGCGCCAGAGCCGGGCGGCATACGGCGTCATGATGAATCCGACGCCCAGCAGGACGACCAACACGGCGACGATCACGTCCCACAAATCGGCCAGTCCCCGCCCTCGGGTGGTCAGGAGCACGAGCCCGACGACGGCCATCACGACCCCGGCGATCACCCGCACCAAGGTCCACCCGCGTCGCTTTGGGTCTCCCGGCCCCCGGGACCGCCGGGTACTCGCGTCCAGTTGCGACCAGGCGAAGACCGCGCCTACACCCAGCAGCAACAACGGCAACCAGAAGGCCCCATCAATACGCAGACCGAGCTGGATGACCACTCCCAGGAGGACGACCAGCCCTCCACCGACGATCAACCACCCGGAGCGCCCGAGCGCGCGTTGCGGCCGCGGTCCATCACTGGGAGTCGACAGCTCCGCCCAGCCCCTCACCGAGGCAGGCGCCACCCGTGCCGACGACAGCGGCGCATCGCTCTGAGGCGCCAGGCCCCATAGGAACGCGTAGACGGCAATGCCCGCACCTCCAGCGGCGATCATCACGATCAGCGCGACCCGCACGAGGCCGACCTGAAGACCGAGGTGATCGGCCAAGCCCGCAGCCACCCCAGCGATGACCCTCCCCTGCACCGGACGCGCCAACGGAGGGCGCGCCATGCGATGCGGATCGGGAATGCTCACCTGCCCATCTTGACCCATGCGGGGAGCGCGACCCCGTGTTTTCGTAGGATTCGGGGGGTAATCAGGGGGCGCTCAGGGCCGACCCTGATGGCGGCACGGCTCGCGCGGCTCCAGGCTTGACCTATGACGACCACACCCCCCGGCGCCGATCCGGTATACGACCAAACACCCCCCTCGGGTCCGCCTCCCAACAGCCCCGGCGAGGGCAACACGGGCGAGGGTAACCGCGACACCTTCGATCGACTGCGGCGGTTCGACCTGCGGCGCACCCCCGATGGCTGGATCGGTGGAGTCTGCGCCGGATTGGCCTACCGCGTTGGTCTGGACCCCCTGGTCATCCGCGCCGGATTCATCGTGCTCGGCCTCTTTTTTGGCCTCGGGTTCTTGGTGTACTTCCTCGCGTGGGCCCTCATTCCCGACGCATCGGAGGCCGCTCACCTAGAGCGTGGGCTGCGCAACGGTTCGCTTATATCACTCGTCGTGGTCGGCGTGGCTGGCGTCATCGCGATCGGCGTCCTCGGGCTCTGGGGGAATGGTGGCGGGGACTCGTTCGGCAGCGGTCTCGTCGGACTGCTGGTGCTCGGGGCTTTGGGGTACGGCCTCTACCGCGCCTGGACCAACCGCACGAACCCAGGTTCGGTGGCTAGCCAGGGCTACTACGGTTCGTATGCCGCTCCGCCACCCCCTGAAGGATTCGTCTCGGGGACCCCGTCAGGCACAGGAGCGCCGATGGGGTCAGGTGTGCACCGTGAGCCACCGACCCAGATCCCCGCACCGCCTCGACCGATGGGCCCTCGCCGCGTCCGCCGACTCTCCGGTGGCGCGGCTCTCGGGGCGCTCGCCACCGGTTTGCTGCTGATCATCGTGGGTGGGCTTACGTGGTGGGGCGACGTGCTGCCCGGGGATGGCAACCCGGTCAGTGTGGCCTGGGCCGTGGCTTTGGCTGCCCTCGGCGTGGTGTTGGTCGCGTTGGGGATCGTCGGTCGCCGAGCAGGTTTTGTGGGCTTCTTGGCGCTTGTGACTGCCGGTGTCGCTGCCTGCACTGCGGCGCTGCCAGCCGATCTGCGCTGGGAGAGCTCCGCTGGCGATGTGATCTCGGCACCCCGCACGGCCGCCGAGATCGAAGATCTGACGTGGGGTTTTGGCGAGGTCGATGTTGATCTGTCCGATCTTGAGGTCACCGGCTCGGAGCCTGAGCGGCTGAGCGTCGATCTCACCGCCGGAGAGGTAGCGATCACCGTGCCAGCAGACCTCACCGTGGCGATCAACTCTTCTGTCGGTGCGGGCGAGTTCTTGATCGACAATCTTGGCTCTCGCGGGAGGCCGGGCGACCCACGTCAGGTAGCGCAGATCGAGATGGAGGGGAACCGGGCCGAAACGCTTCTGGAGGATGGCGTCATCAGTGACAGTGGCGTAGGCGTGACCACCCGGGCCGTCATCGGCGAAGGCCCCGTGGACGTAGAGATAGACGTCGAGGTCGGCTTCGGCCAGGTCCGCGTCATGACCCAGGAAGAGAACTGATATGGACGACACACAAGCCTTAGAACCTCACGGCACACAAGCGATCGGCGTGAGCGCACCCCAGGAAAATGCTGACCGGAATACAGCGTATGCCGAAGCGACGCAGCACGAACCCGCGACACCGTACGACACGAATATGCCTGCGATCATTCGTCCTACTGGCATCTCGTGGGTCACGCTCACCTTAGGCCTGCTGTGCCTCGGCTTGGCGGCCCTCGTGCTGACTCTGCAGGTTGCCGACGTGTCAATTGATTGGTCCACGGTGGCACCCATCTTTGTGGTCGCCTCCGGAGCGCTCCTGGTGATCGCAGGCATCGCCTCCATGGTGACCAAGGGCCGACGGGACGCTTAGCCGCCACCGTCGTGGCCACCTGATCAACGGCGCACAACGAAAGGGCCCGTCTCTCCTTCGTTAGGGAGGCGGGTCCTTGTGGGCTTTGCACGTACTACTCGGTGACGAAACCCTCTTCGATGAGCCACTCTTTGGCCACAACTGCAGGGTCCATACCGTCGACGTCAACCTTGGCCATCGCTTCCATGATCGTCGGCCCGCATCACGCCTTCGAACTTGTTGCGGTCACCGGTGACCACCACGAACTGATGCTTTGACGTCAGCATCGCGTCCAGAGCGTCGTTCAAGGTTGACGCCTTGCTCAGGACCTCAAGGTCTTGATTCCACGGCGTTTTGTGGATGCCTTTAGCTGCGTCCTCGACGCTGATCCAGTCCTGCGGGCGGGTCCTGGTGGTCGAGGACCATGATGTGTGTGCGACCCAGTTCGTGGCTGCATAGCCCATGCCGCACACTATTTTCGCGTCGTGGTGCGCCACTCTCATGCCCTGAGGAACCGAACCACACCACTGAGCGTCCCACTTTCATTCACCGCCGACGCTGAAAACGTGGAGCCCACCATGCGACACCTGCCCGTACTGCTCGCCCTCCCGTTGCTGGTCACGGCCTGTTCTGGCGAGTCGGATCCCATCGGTCAGACCCCCTCGGCCCGAGGGGTCTTCGTGGCCCAAGCCGCAGGACTGTCTGCGTTTTCCTCCTGCGACGAACTGCTCGACTACTACCAAACCGGGGCCCTCGAACTGGTCGGGCCCTACGGCTTGAGCGGAAGCGATGGGTATGCCGAACTCGAAATGATGAGCGAAGACGGCGGGTTTGCGGCGAGCGATTCCGCCGATGAGGGTGGCGATACGGCATCTGCTATCGCGCCTGCCGGGGGGTCGGAGGGGTTCTCGGGAACGAACAATCAAGAAGAGGGCGTCGACGAAGCCGACATTGTGAAGACCAACGGGTCCATCGTGGTGGCGATGGGTCAAGGAAGCGTGCAGATCGTGGACGTCGGCACTGAGGCCGTGGTGGCAACGGTCTCGACGCGCGATATCGACCGCGACGCATTCCAGTTCGAGTTTTTGCTACACCAAGACAAACTCGTGGTTCTCAGCACCGGGACAGTGCAGTCCGGGTCGTCGTGGCGGCCGTGGGTTGAATCGTTCCTGGGTTCCGACGAAGCGGCATCCGAGTCGGGGCTGGCACCCCATGGGCAACGGGCGGAGCGCACCACCATCACCCTGATCGATATTTCTGATCCGGCCGACCCGACCATCCTTAACGCCACCCGCATGGAGGGTTCCTACCGTTCGGCCAGACTGATCGGTGATTCGGTTCGCCTGGTGATGCAGAGCGAGCCCACCGGGCTGCGCTTCGCCTATCCCAAAGATGGGTCACTGAGCGCTGAGCGTGACGCCACCACCGCCAACCGAGACGTCATCACCGCCTCGACGTTGGACGACTGGGTGCCGCACAAAGAGTTCATCGGCACCAACGGAACTGCCGGCGAGGTCGAGCCACTCACCGATTGCGCCGATGTCGCTCGACCGGAGACGCTCAGCGGGCTGTCCACCCTGTCGGTGGTCACACAGGACCTCAACCCGCCGAACGGAGGCGACGTCAGCCAGATCGCTCCGACGTCCGCAGTGTCGTTGGTGGCTAGCGGCGACACCGTTTACGCCTCGAGCGACCGGTTGATCGTGGCCACCAGCGCTTGGGGCCAATGGGCTCGACCGTTTGGAGCAGAGCGCGCACCCAGAAACAGAGACACCATCACCACGTCGCTGCACTCGTTCGACATCTCCAACCCGACCCAGGCCACGTACGCCGCTTCGGGCACCGTTGACGGCACCCTGATCAATCAGTTCGCGCTGAGTGAGGCAGAAGGCCTGATCCGGGTTGCGACCACCACGGATGACCCGTGGGGAGGCAACGACACCGACTCAGAGTCGGCGCTGACCGTTCTGGAAGAAGACGGGGACAAGCTCGTGGAGACCGGCTCCGTCGGGGGCCTGGGCAAGACTGAGACCATCCAGTCCGTGCGTTATCTCGGGCCCGACCTGGCCGCCATCGTGACCTTCCGTCAGACGGACCCCCTCTACCTGATCGACACCTCAGACCCCACCGACCCACGCGTGACCGGGGAGTTGAAGATACCGGGCTATTCGGCATACCTGCACCCGGTTGGCCCGGACCGACTGCTCGGCATCGGGCAGGATGCCGACACCGAAACTGGGCGCGAACTCGGCCTGCAAGCTTCACTGTTCGACATCAGCGACCTCGGCAACCCCGTGCGCCTCGACCAGCTCACCTGGCCCGGCGGCTATTCACCAGTCGAATACGACCACCGAGCGTTCACCCTCTGGGCACAGACCGGGCAGCTCTTCCTCCCCGCGGAGATTCATCTCGACGACGAAGAATTCATCGACTGCGTAGACACTCTGGAATGTATGCCGGTCGAGCCACAGGGCCCTGCGGAGCAGTTCGGCGGGGTGTTGACCGCGACCATCGACGGAGATGGCCTGCGCGAAGGCCCGCGTCTGCCTACCCGCGTCAAGAGCGCCGAATGGAACCCCCCGGTCGAGCGCACCATCGTCATCGGGGAAAACCTGTGGACCATTCATGAAGAAGGCATGAATCGGTACGACCTCGCGACGCTGGACGGCGGTCCTGCGCTCAACTGGTAGTACGCAATATCTGCGGTCTAGGTACCCACCAACAGAATTACCTGCATACACACGCTCCTTGTAGCCCCTTATGACGAATTGACTTCGGCTAGACAGCGATGCTAGACATTGCCACGGAGCCAAACATGACCCTAGGAGATGCCGTGAACCGCCGAATGCGTTGCAGCTGACCAGCGACCTCTGACGTCGTTGCTCGGCGCCCCGGCGAGCGCGTGAGCCCTCGTAGCACCCCCTGAAATCTGCGCCACGCCCCCAGCGGCAGGCTGCCCCAGCCCCATCTCTTATCTGGAGTCCTCACATGTCG
>JBBQNO010000091.1:0-9140 GCA_038330045.1 Actinomycetales bacterium
ACCCTTGCCGCTGATGGCACCGAACTTGGTGAGCACGCCCACCGTGCCTTCCTCGATCTCGATGATCGAGGAGCGCCACCACCACAGGGCAGACAAGGCCAAGAACACGACGGCAGCCAGGAACGCCAGCACACTGATGCCGCCGCGGTCGCCGAGCGCCAAAAACACGCCGCTGAGGCCTGACCACAGGGCCAGCCACACCAGCGATAGCCAACGCAAGCCGCGAGTGTCCTTGGGGATGACGACCGGGACCAGGGCCCCACCGTCCCCGCCGCGCAGCAGTGCAGCGACATCGCCCCAGCCGGCGAGAGCTTCTTTGATCGATGACATGCCGTGGGCCCCACGCGCCATCTGCTGTTGTTCACTCACTGTTGTGTCCTTCCTGAGCGGGTGCCTGCGACGAAGGCGTCATCGGCTGTGATGCTGCGTCCTGGGGTGCCGCGTCAGTCTCAGCTGCGGAGCCATCGCCCGCGACGGAGCGGCGGATCTCTTCCATCCGGTCTTCACCGGGCAGCTCGACGTCCGTGTCGGACGGCGGCACGATCTCGACCTGCGTTTCCTCCGGCGGCTGCAGCAGGTGCGTGATGTCGTCCTTACGGCTCGCCACGCGCTGCTCGATTGCGGGCTTGTTGGCCCGGATCGCCTGCATGTCCTCCTCGGAGAACAACGCCGTGTCGGAGTCGCCGATGAGCTGACGCGCGATCTTCAAGAAGTCGACGCCTTCGGAGTCGCCGCCGATCCGCACGATCTGCGGCAGCGAGGACGCTAGCGACTCCAACTTCTCGAGCATGTCCTGCTGGTAGCGGTAATCGAGGATCTCCGGTGCCAACGCCGCGCTGACGGCGCGGATGTCAAGGGCCTGAGCCTCCAACAACGCGGCGTTCGCGTTGGCGGTGGACTCGGCCTCGACGAAGCGCTGACGGGCCATCGAGTCGGCACGGTTGGTTTCGCGCTCCAGGGCGGTGTCCATCTGAGCTTGGTACCGCGCGATGTCGGCCTGGATCGAGGACAGCGTCTCGTTGAGCGAGGCGAGGTCCTTGTTGAGGTCACCGTCGTTCTGCTCCTTGCGTAACTGCAACTCGTACTCGTAGGTGTAAGCCTCTTTGGCGACCCGGATCATCTCGGGAGCCGCAAGGTCCATCCGGTACTCCTGGTTGGCCGGCTCGGCGTGCGTGATGTTGGCCGTGGTCAGCTCCACCGCGGGGGCGAACTGAGCGTTCAACTGCTCCAGTAACTTCGCGGTGCTCTCACCCACCAAGTCGTAGATGCCCGAGGCTTCCTGTTCGTAGATCAACGAACGGGTGGTCTCGGAGATGGCGTTGTTGAGCTTGTCTTGGAAGCCCTGCACGGCGCCCAACACGAAGACGAACTCGCGGGCGTTGACGATGCGGAACTGCAAGAAAAGGTCGACCGAGGCCTGCACACCCGACTTGGTCGGTGCTTGGCGGATCGGGGCGTTGAAGGGGTATTCGCGGGTCACGTTGATGATGTACGACACGCGCTTCCACGGGTTGAGCAACGTCACCCGGCCGGGGCCGACCTCGGCCTCGACCTTGCCGAAGCGGGAGATCAGCGCCACGCAGCCTTCGGGCACCATCACCATGCTCTGACGCCACCAAGAGAAAACAGCCAATGCCACCACGAGAAGCCAGTAGTGGGGGCCGAAGATGGCCAGGCTCAAGCCGTCGAAGGGCAGCAAGGCGATCGCGCCGACGAGGCCGATGATGGTCAGCACGATGATCGGCAGCAGCACCTTCAGCCGGCGGCCCTTGGGCATGATCATCGGCGTGATCACGTGCACCGGGCCCTGCTGGCCGTTCTCGTAATAGCTGCGACTTAACTGCTCTGCCGCATCGTTCAACGCCACCGAGGAGGACTGGATGCGCGTCCCGGCGGCACGGCTCTGGTCTCGAGCGGCGGGAAAGTCGTCCGGGTTCATCGAGGGGACGTCATTCTCGTCGTTTTGGTTACGGCTCCGAGCCCCTCCGCCCTGGTTGGAACCACGCGCCTCGCCTTGCTGCTGGTTGCCTTGCTGGCGGTTGCCTTGCTGCTGGTTGGCAGCCTGCCCCGCTGCGGCACCGCCGGCCATCTGACCTACGACCTCCCGGACGTCGGTGCCGCCGGCATATTGCCGGGCGGCGCTGATGAAATCCTCGGCTCTACTCACGTGATCCCCTCGGGCGTGGATGAACCTGTCGGCAAACGCCCACAAGTGAAGTGCAGTCAATCACGGGAGTGAGACGCGCAGGTGGGGTTTGTGGTTCCGGTGTGGACAGCAAGAATGCCCGGATGAGTCGCTCGCCGCGAGTGTTGCTGATAGACAACATCGATAGCTTCACGTTCAACGTGGCCGACCTGGTGCACCAGGTGACCGGCGTTGCCCCGACCGTATGGCGTCACGACCACGATGTGGACGTGCGCGCGGGCCACGACTCGGGTCGATCGTGGTGGCAGGGTTTCGATGCGATCGTGGTCGGTCCCGGCCCAGGGAGCCCGATGGTGGCCAGCGATATGGGGATCTCGCGGGAAGCGCTGGTGCAGCGTGATGTGCCGGTGCTCGGTGTGTGCCTCGGTCATCAGGGCATCGCCTACGAGGCCGGTTACGTGGTCGGTGCGATGGCCGAGCCGATGCACGGTCGGGTATCGCTGGTGCGGCACGACGGGACCGGGCTGTTCAGGGGTATCCCGTCACCGTTCGAGGTGGTGCGCTATCACTCGCTCTCGGTGGATCTCGCGCCATCGGTGGGTGCCACCGCGGGTGCGCCGGCGGGCTTGGTCGGCTCGGCGTGGGCGACCGACGACGGTGCGTTGATGGCTGCGCAGGACCCGGCGGGTCTGCGATGGGGCGTGCAGTTCCATCCAGAGTCCGTGCTGACCGAGCACGGCGATCGGCTGGTCGCCAACTTCTTCGTTGAGGTAGGTATTGCAATTCCGGAGCGCGAAGGGGGTGCGATCGGTGGAGGTTCGGGAGCTGAAGTCACCAGGGGTGAGGACCCGCAACTGGACTTGGCGCTGAGTGAAACCCCCATAGAGGCAACGACCCACGGCGGCATCGCGATGAACGTTTCGGCGCGCCGATTCTCCGGACGCGTCGACGCGTGGGCGTTGCATGAGGCGCTCGCCCGCCTGCGCGGTGACGAGGTGGACGGAGCGCACGAGTCGGTATGGCTGGACTCGTCCGATCAGGTCGGCATTTCCATCTTCGCGGACGCGACCGGCCCGTCGGCATACACGGTTCGGCACCGGGTCGGATGGGGCAGCGACCTGTCCACGGGGGAGCACCTGCCTGGCTACCTGTTGGACAATCTCGATGTGCTGTCCGCCCGGATCGAGTGCACCGATAAACCCGGGCTCGACCTTCCGTTTGACTTCCGGCCGGGATTCCTCGGCTACTTCGGCTACGAGTTGAAGGCGGAGACAGGCGGGCTGGCTGCCCATCGCTCGCCGCGGCCGGATGCGTGGCTGATCTTTGCTGATCGGGCGGTGGTGATTGAGCACTCCACGCGGGCTGTGTATGCCGTGGCGCTGCACACCGCGGCCACGGTGGACGCCCAAGAGCAGTGGTTCGCCGCCGTGGAGGCCGTGGTCGAGGCGCTGCGCACCGACGAGGCAGCGCTGACAACCCCTGTCCCACCTCCCGTCCTGCATTGCGATGGTGTGGTGTCTGGGTGCGGTCGGCATACGCAGGATGAGTATGAAGGGTTGATCACTCGCGCCCAAGAGTTGATCCGAGCGGGGGAGACCTACGAAGTCTGTTTGACGAACGAGGTCACCTGGCCGGATCAGGTCGATGAGGTGCGGGCCTATGCGGCGCTGCGCTCGACTAGTCCGGTGCCCCACGGGGCATGGCTGCGGTGTGGGTCGTTTTCGGTGCTGAGCGCCTCGCCGGAACGGTTCGTGTCGCTCACCGCTGCCGGCCGGGTTGTGGCGGAGCCGATCAAGGGCACGCGGGCGCGAGCAGATGATCCAACGCTGGACGCGGCGGTCGCCATCGAGTTAGCGACTGACGCTAAGGAGCGGGCGGAGAATTTGATGATCGTGGACCTACTACGCAATGACCTGCACCGGGTATGCCGAGCGGGCAGCGTTGAGGTCCCGGAGATGTTTGCCGTGCGCACCTGGTCCACGGTGCATCAGTTGGTGTCGACCATCACGGGGCAGGTGGCCGACGGTATGGGGCCGACGCACGTGTTGCGCGCGGCCTTCCCAGGGGGATCGATGACGGGGGCACCCAAGGTGCGCACCATGGAGATCATGGACGAGCTCGAAGCGGGTCCGCGAGGGGTGTATTCCGGCGCGATCGGTTGGCTTGGCGTCAACGGGGCGATGGACACCTCGATCGTCATTCGCACAATCGTGATTGACGATGACTATCGGGAAGCGGGAGTATTGCTCACTCGCACTGCGACTTTCGGTATAGGTGGCGCAATAACGGTGTTGTCTGCGCCGCGAGATGAATACGTTGAGACGCTCATCAAGGCGCGTGGCGCTGCTTCAGCTCTGACGACGGCTCAGGTTGACAACGGATATTCCGACTAGCAGGGACATTCGGTGTGACGTCCACCACACATACAAGTGTTTTCGTGGTACATTGCTGCTAGATGTGGTTGAGTGTTCAACAACTTAGGAGGGCGCAAGCGCACATGGGGTTTGAGCATATAGATCACGTCGAACGCAACTCTATGTTGTCGAGTCCGCCACACGGCAGTACAACGTTCCCACCCGGAACGTGGGTCTTCGACCCCGCAACATCCGTTGTCGAGGTGGCTAGTCGTGTCTTTGGCCTCTACTCGGTCAACGTCTCGGTTCAGATCAGCGAGGGTGTTGCCGACGTGGACGCTCACGGCTCGATCCAGCGTCTGCAGGTGTCTCTCACGTCAGATACCGCAACGACGGGCAACCGCTTCAGGGAGCGCCACCTGCGCGGTCCGAAGTACTTGTACGCGCAGCGGTGGCCCCATATCGACTTCTTTGGCCGGGGCACGGGCGATGTGGTCGACGGGGTCATCGCCATCAAGGGGCATCGCGCCGGCCTGCGGGTGATCGCCACCGAGGCCTCGCTAGACGAAGATGGCACGGCATCGATTGCTGCCCATGGCGCGGTCGATCGTCGCCTCATCGGCTTGGAAAACAAGGCAACGTGGTGTTTGGGCTACGACCTCACCTTCACGCTCAAGGCCTCCGCGCGCCGCGCTTAGTCGGCTTGGTCCAGCCCGACGGCAAAGACCTCGAGGGCATGACCGTAATTCCATACGAAGCGCAACATGGGCCCCTGCTCGGTCTCTGTTAATCCGCTGAGCGTCACCGATGTGACGAGCATTGCTTTAGCCATCAGAACAAGGTCACCGGGGGTCTGGGAGGTGGCCAGCACGATGTCCCCATTGCTGAAGGCAATACGTGCCACCTTCTGCGTGGGAGCTGCGCGAATATCCCGAACCGGCACCTTACGACCAATCAACTCGTGAGTTCGCAAGTGCAGCATGTGAATAAAGTCTGCAGATGATTCCGAATCGACGGCCGCAAAAATATCGTTGAGTTCTTGATCCGGGGTGGGGGCTTGCGGTTCGGGCTCGCGGTGCTTCGGGGCAACGCTGACGGCGACGACCAAGGCGACTGCAACCGTCATCAAGATCCACTCCACGGATAAATTGTGCGTGTACCGGCTGGGAATCTCCAGGGATCCCCTCGTCGACACGTCGGAATAGCGCGCGGCGGCGGGACGTAGGCACTCCTATGAGTCCTTCAGCAGCGGCCGAACAGACCGAACACATTCGCCTCAACAACGGGGTCTTGATCCCGCAGGTGGGCTACGGCGTCTTCCAGATCCCGGACGGAGAAACGCAAAAAGCTGTCGAAGGAGCGTTGGAAGCGGGCTACCGACACATCGACACCGCCACCGCATATCAAAACGAGGCGGGCGTAGGAGCCGCGATCAAGGCCAGCGGCCTCATCCGCGACGACATCTTCGTGACCACCAAACTGCGCAACGGTGAGCAGGGCTTCGAGGCCAGCCTCAAGGCGTTCGACTCCAGCCGCAGCGAGTTGGGGCTCGACGTCATCGACCTCTACCTCATTCACTGGCCGGTCCCGAGCCAAGACCTCTACCTCCAGACGTGGCGCGCCTTCGAGAAGTTGTACGCCGACAAGGCCGTCCGAGCCATCGGTATCTCCAACTTCTTGCCCGACCACGTCGCCCGGCTGATAGAGCACGCGGAGGTGACCCCGGCAGTCAACCAGTTCGAGGTGCATCCCAGTTTTCAGCAGCCCGCGACGCAAGAAGCCAGCCGCGCGGCCGGCATCGCGGTCGAGGCTTACGCTCCGATCGGCCAAGCGAAAGACCTCGACCACTCGGCCGTGACCGAAGCAGCCGAGGCGCTCGACGTCACACCGGGTCAAGTCGTGCTGCGCTGGCACATCCAGAACGGCACCATCGTCATACCTAAGTCGGTTACTCCTGCCCGGGTGAAGTCCAACCTGGACGTCTTCTCGTTTGCGTTAGATGATGCTCAGATGGCCTCGATCACTGCGCTGGACACACCCGACCGCATGTTCCCCGACCCGCAGACCGCTGACTTCACCATGCTCTGAGATGCAGATCACCGATCTGGGCGACCTCGCCGATAGGGTTTGCGCGACGGTCACATGCTCGTCGCGCGTCATCGTGGGCATCACCGGTGCCCCAGGCTCAGGCAAGTCGACGTTGGTGCAGGCATTGTTGCGGGAGCTTCAATCGCGTCCAGTACCATCCGCGGCCGGGGCCACGCAGGACGGACCGTGGGTGGTGCAGTTGCCAATGGACGGATTTCACCTGGCCGATGTCACCCTGGAGGGCTTGGGGATGCTTGAGTGCAAAGGCTCCCCGGAGACGTTCGATGGACACGGGTATGCCGCGTTGTTGGGTCGCATCGCCGACCCGGCACAGCGGGACGCGACGATCTACGCGCCGACCTTCGAACGTGACCTCGAGCAGCCCATCGCCGGGGCGATCGCCGTGCCGCCGAGTGCTGCGTTGGTGATCACCGAGGGCAACTACCTTCTCCTTCCCGATGACCCGTGGCCGCAGGTCCGTGCGCACCTGGCCCAGGTGTGGCACTGCGCCACCGACGACGCGCGCCGCAAGGAGCAGTTGATCGCTCGGCATACCGAGCATGGCAAGAGCCCACAGGAGGCTCAAGAGTGGGCCCTGGGTCCCGACGAGGCGAATGCGGTGAGGGTGATCGAGGCCAGTGCGGGTGCCGATGGGATCATTGGAGATGAACTCCTGGGTGGCGGGATGAACTCCGGAGATCCGCTGGATTAACGCTGGATAAACTCTTCCGCTTGGCGGAGTTTGGGGTAGAAATCGGTCGGTCGGCGCTCCTATCGTGAGTTGCGGATCCTCCCTGTGTCTCCTTCTTCCAGGAAGTCCAATGCCTTCATCGCCACGCAACACCGCCGATTCCGATGACGTCATTGTCGGCGACCTCAGCGAAGCCGCGATTCGTGGAGGTATCACCATGAGCACAGCCGAAAAACAAGACCAGCCCGGCGCCATACCTGAGCTCGACGACCTGTCCGAGGACGAACTGGGCATGATGCTGGCCGAGGCCGAGCGGGCCTTGCGGGACATCCGCACCTAGTTGCACGAGCGTCGAGCCTTGGCGTACGCCGGGATCGACGTCGAGATGCCCGCGCAGGACAATGAAGCTCGCGGCCGGTGGACGCACTTTTTCGACTTCGTGCGCCAATTGAGCGCCGAGCGGGAAAGCACCGCGGCCCGGCACTAACGGGACCACACTGCATACAGCCGCTGCGCTGATGACCGTTGTGCGCGGGGTATGCGGTGCGCTGGGTAGGGGCGGTCACCGGCTCTCAGGGCGGCCTGGGAAACTGAGGACGTGAATTCCCCGAACCTTCCGCAGAGCACCGACGTCCTCGTGGTGGGTGCCGGACCGGCCGGATCGGCTGCGGCAGCATGGTCGGCGGACCTTGGCCATGACGTGGTGCTCGCGGACTCGGCGACCTTCCCCCGGGACAAGAGCTGCGGGGACGGGCTGACCCCGCGGGCCATCGCGGAGTTGGAGCGCCTTGATTTGGCCGAGTGGGTGCGCTCGCACGCAGTCAACTACGGCCTCCGGGCGCACGGATTCGGTCAGACTCTCGAGCTGCCCTGGCCCGGTGGCTCGCTGCCCGATCACGGCTCGGCAGTACCGCGGACCGAGTTGGACAACCGCATCCGCACCGCAGCCCTGGACCGTGGCGCGGTCGGAGTCGAGGGGGTCCGCGCCGTGGACGTCGAGCGCGACGGCGACCGGATCAGCGGTGTCGTGTTCGAGCAAGGTGGCAAGCGTCATACCGTCACCTGCAAGACCTTGGTGGTGGCCGACGGGGTGCGCTCACAGTTGGGTCGGGTGCTGGGGCGAGAATGGCACCGCGAGACTGTGTATGGCGTGGCGGGCCGAGCCTACATTGACTCGGAACGCTCAAAAGACCCGTGGATCTCCTCGCACTTGGAGTTGCGAGGCATGGAGGGTGAGTTGCTGTCCGGCTACGGCTGGATTTTCCCGTTGGGCTCGGGTCAGGTGAACGTCGGAGTCGGCACGCTCGCGACCTCGAAGCGACCGGCCAACATTCAACTGCGGCCGCTGATGCAGTTCTATGCCGACGCGCGGGCTCCAGAGTTCAGGCTGAGCGGGCCGCTGCGCGCCCCGACCTCGGCGCTGCTGCCCATGGGCGGCGCGGTCTCCGGTGTGGCCGGGGCCAACTGGGCCCTCATCGGCGACGCGGCCGGGTGCGTCAACCCGCTGAACGGTGAGGGCATCGACTACGGCATGGAGACGGGCCGCTTGGTGGCGCAGAGCATCCACGACGGTGACCACTTGGGCTCCACGTGGCCCAGCCTGCTGACAGACCACTACGGCGAGGCCTTTTCAATCGCGCGCCGTTTGGCAGGGCTGATCACGGTGCCGAAACTTCTCCCTGCGGCAGGTCCTATTGGCATGCGCTCGACGTGGATGATGACGCTGGCCCTGCGGTGGATGGGCAACCTCATCACCGAAGAGGACAGAGACATCGCGGCCCGCATGTGGCGCTTGGCCGGGAAAGTGTCGGTCAAGATCGATCACCGCCCTCCGTTTAGTTGACACTGAGCGGGTAAGGGT
>JBBQNO010000092.1:0-9064 GCA_038330045.1 Actinomycetales bacterium
CGCCATGACCTTTTGCACCTGCCAGCCGGCGTAGTTTGACAGGCCGACGTAGCGGACCTTGCCAGCCCGCACGAAGCCGTCCAAGGTGTCCAGGGTCTCCTCCAGGGGGGTCACCGGATCCCAGGCGTGGACCTGGTAGAGGTCGATGCAGTCAACCCCGAGGCGGCGCAGCGAGTCTTCCAGAGCGCGCTGCAAGTGCCGCCGGGACAGGCCCACGTCGTTGACGTCCTCGCCCATCGGGAAGCGGCCCTTGGTAGCCAGCACCACTCGGTCACGCACGTCGGGCGACGCTTGTGACAGCCACCGCCCGACTATCTCCTCGGAAACGCCGCCGGTGTAGACGTCGGCGGTGTCGACCAGGTTGCCCCCGGCCTCAAGGAAAGCGTCTAACTGAGCGCGCGAGACCGCCTCATCGCTCTCGCTGCCGAAGGTCATGGTGCCGAGCGTGAAGGTGGAGACGGCGCATCCGCTGCGTCCCAGAGTCCGATAGTCCATGAACCCATACTCGCTGCTTTACCAACCGATGTCACTTCAGGGGTGCGCGACCTGGCCGCATGCCGCAGGAGGTCAAGACCAACCTCACTGCGCGAGAATCTGCGGTAGTCACGCCGATGTTGCAAGTGCGCGGGGATGAGAGCGACGGCCGGCAGAAGGCGACGTTCCGTTGACCAAGCGATTCCGATCTCGCTGACCTCTGTCACGCGGCGATAGAGCCTCTAGCGACGTTCACGGCTGACGGCAGCATCTCGTCGAACACCGCTGGTTGCCCTCAGGTGTTCTGCGGAAAGCCGAGGTTGACGACGCGTTGACCCGGGTCGGGCCAGCGTGTGGTCACGACCTTCGTGCGGGTGAAGAAGTGCACCCCGTGCGGACCGTAGGCGTGCGTGTCTCCGAAGAGCGAGTCCTTCCATCCGCCGAAGGAGTAGGACGAAACCGGCACCGGGATCGGCACGTTCACCCCGACCATGCCGACCTGGACTCGGCGTTGATACTGTCGCGCCGCTCCCCCGTCGGCGGTGAAGATGGCGGTGCCGTTACCGTAAGGATTCGCGTTGACCAGTGCCAGTGCTTCCTCGAAGGTGTCTACGCGGACCACTGAGAGCACTGGCCCGAAGATTTCCTCGACGTACACCGACATCTCCGTGCCGACGTGGTCCAGCAGGCTCGGACCGAGCCAGAAGCCTTCGCCCTCAACAGTGTGTTTGCGACCGTCCACGACCAGTTCGGCGCCGGCGGCCACCCCGGCGTTGAGGTACGCGGAGACCTTGTCGCGGTGTTCAGCAGTGATCAGTGGCCCCATCTCACTGTCGGTATGCCGACCGTCGCCGACGCGAATCTGCGCCACCCGATCGGTGATTTTGGTGACCAGGCCGTCGCCGACTGGCCCCACCGCGACGACCACAGAAACCGCCATACAACGCTCGCCTGCCGATCCGAACCCGGCCGACACCGCAGCGTCGGCGGCGTTGTCGAGGTCAGCGTCGGGCAAGACCACCATGTGGTTCTTTGCGCCGCCGAGGGCCTGGACGCGCTTGCCGTGGCCGGTCCCGGTCTCGTAGACCGAGCGTGCCACCGGCGTCGAGCCGACGAAGGAGATCGCCGCAATGTCGGGGTGCGCCAGCAGCCGCTGAACGGCGCTCTTGTCGCCGTGCACCACGTTGAACACCCCGTCGGGCAAGCCGGCCTGGGAAAACACCTCCGCCAGGAACACCGCCGCGCTAGGGTTTTTCTCGCTCGGCTTGAGGACAACCGCGTTGCCGCACGCGATCGCGATCGGGACGAACCACAGCGGCACCATCACTGGGAAGTTGAACGGGGATATCACCCCGACGACGCCCAGGGGCTGCCGCACCGAATGCACGTCTACCTCCGTGGAGGCGTTTTGGGTGTGCCCGCCCTGGAGCAGGGCGGCCAGACCGCAGGCGTACTCCACGACCTCCAAGCCGCGTTTGATCTCTCCGGCTGCATCGGACAGCACCTTGCCGTGCTCGGAGGTGATGATGGCGGCGAGTTCCTCGACCCGAGCTGCCAGGCGTTCACGAACGCTGAAAAGAACGGCGGTGCGTGCGGCCAACGACGTGCCGCCCCACGCCGCAGCAGCTTCGGCGGCACTGGCAACGGCCGCGTCGACCTTCTCATCGGAGGCGAAGGCCACCTGTGCGGCAACACTGCCGGTGGCGGGATCGAATACGTCGCCGGTGCGGGCAGTCGGGTCAGGGTGCCGGCGCCCGCCGATCCAGTGGGTGATCAACGGTATGTCGGTGCTCATCGGGCCATCCTCTCGCTGGTCGCGGCGAGCGCGCCCTCGAGCGCGGCGAGCCCAACGCCTGCTTCGTCGGCGGTCAAGGTCATCGGCGGGGCCATCCGGACGACGTTGCCGTTGAGCCCGCCCTTGCCCACTAGGAGGTTGCGGTCCTTAGCCTCGTTGAGCATCATCGTGGCCGCAGCAGGCGAGGGATGAGTGGTGTCGGGCTCGACGAACTCCATCCCGATCATCAGACCCTTGCCGCGCACCTCGCCGACCCACGGACACTCCGTCGCAAGATTGCGCAAGCCCTCGAGCAGATAGTGGCCGAGTTTGAGCGCGTTGCTTTGCAGGTCATGCTCAAGCAGGTAATCCAGCGCGGCCTTGGCGCCAGCCGTCGCGAGGGGATTACCGCCGAAGGTCGAGATCGAGCTCGCGGTCACACTGTCCATCAGGTCGCCGCGCGCGACGACCCCACCGATCGCGAGCCCGTTGCCGAGCCCCTTGGCAAACGTCATCGCGTCCGGCGTGACCTCGTGGGCACTGATCCCCCAGAAGTGCTCACCGGTGCGGCCCCAACCCGTCTGCACCTCATCTGAGATCAGCGGTATGCCGCGGCTGTCCAGCACCTCTTTGAACGCGGCGAACAACCCATCGGGCGGCATCGTGAACCCACCAACCCCCTGCACCGGCTCCACGATCATCGCGGCCACGTCACCACTTGTCTGGGTCTCCAGGACGTTGCGCAGGTCCGCGACGCACGCCTCGACATACGCCGCGTCCGACAAATCACGGAACGGCGCAATATTGCGATAGCCGCCGTGCACGTAGGAGACGTTGACGGGGCTGTGCGCCGAGGCCGACCACCCGCGGTTGCCGGTGATGCCCATCGTCGCGAAGGAGCGACCGTGATATGAGTTGCGCAGCGCCAGCACCTCGTGCGACGTGCGCCTGGTCATGGCCAGCAACAAGGCCGCTTCGTTGGCCTCGGTGCCCGAGGTCGTAAAGAAGACCTTGGCGTCCTCGATCCCAGACAGTTCCGCGATCTGCTCGGCCAGCGCTATCTGTTGATCGATCAAATACAACGTCGAGGTATGCAGCAGGCCGGTGTCGAGCTGAGCGCGCACCGCATCGGCGATCTCGGGGATGTCGTAGCCGATTGCGTTGGTGAGGATTCCGGCAAAGAAGTCCAGGTAGGTCCGGCCTTCCACATCGGTCACGTGCCGACCCCGACCGGAAACCAGCGCGATCGGTTCGTCGTAGTACAGCGCCATCCACTGGGGCATGACCGCGTGGTGGCGGGCGAGAAGGGTGGATGAAGCCGACGATCGGAGCTCACTCGAAGTCATAGGGTCAGCACACCGCCCCACACCACAAACCGCAAACAGATATCCGTCGGGACGCCCTCACCTGGGTGCGCGGCCCGATGCGCTGCACGCCACGGCACCTAGCGAGAAGGATCCCTGGGGCGAGCCGAGCCGGCTGTACAGCTCTTGGCGCAGGGCCTCTTGTGCGTCTGGGTCCAGACTTGTGCAATGCACCCCGGCGGGTCCGATCCCAGCAAGAAACCCAGCCCACAGTTCGGCAAAGTCCGAGTACGTCGAGTCGACCCTCAGCTTGGTCTCACGGATGTCGATGAATCCCGCATCGTCCATGAGCTCGGCGATCTCACCAGGCCGGCCAAACCGCACTGACCTAGCCGCTTCGCCAATGCGTGGGTCCAAGGTCTGAGCAGCGTCCCAGAAGTGTCGCAGCATCTGCATACCGTCGGGAGATTCCCACATGCACGCCGCCACCGTCCCGCCGGGACGCAGCACGCGACGGCACTCTCGTGCGGCAAGGGCCGAATCACTGACGAAATGCAGCACCAATTGAGCTAGCACCCCCTCGAAGGTGTCGTCCTCAAACGGGATCGCCTCGGCTTGGCCCTGGACCACTTCGACGTCCGGGTGCCGGGAGGCACATTCCTGCACGAACGGCGACGATGGGTCACACGCAGACACCGAGCCAACCCCCAAGCGATCGGCCAACACCCCGGTCAACGATCCCGGCCCGCACCCCACGTCGAGCACACTGCTGAAATTGGTCACTTCAGCGAAATCGGCAAACACTTCAGCCAATGGGCTGGAGTATCGACCCATGAACGCGTCGTAGGCCTCACCACTCGTGGCGAAAGTTCGAGCGCCCTCAACTGCGTCCATGTCAGCCTCCTACTGACTAACGTAGCGCGCCATCACCTCGCTCAACAGAGGCACATTGAGACAGTGTCAATCAGCGGCACCACCTCGCCCGGCACGAGCTGCGATAGATTCCTTCAATCATTGTGAACGTCCGGCGGCGAATGAGGAGTCATGGGCAGCAAGAAGCAGAAGCGCATCATTGAGCAGTACGCGGCGAAGCAGAAGAAACTGAGAAAAGGCGTATCCGCGCTCAAGGGTGAGCTGACCAAAGCCAAAAAGAAACTCAGGAAAGCGGCTGAACGGACCGAGCGCTCGAAGAAGAAGGCCAAGGCGGCTGAGAAGTCAGCATCGAAGGCCGGGGCCCGCGCCAACCTTCTCCAACAACAGTTGGACAAGGCTGCGGCGGCGGTGGATTCCGCACCGTCTGAAGCGAAGGTCGATGCGGCGACCATCGATGCGCCGACCGTCGACGCACAGGTCACCGAACAGAAAACTGACGGGGTCGGGGTTCCGGATGAAAGTTGGAGTGTCGTCCAGCTTCGGGCCGAAGCCCGGGCCAGAGGCACAGCCGGGATGTCGAAGAAGTCCAAGTCAGAATTGATCGCCGCGCTGACCGAATGACAGCCCAGACCGCCGCACGACTCGACCTCGACCACCGCTTCCGCTCCCGGTTGCCGGAACTCAGTCTTGACTTCCGACCCGCCGTCCCACCGCGGCCGGAATTGGTCGCTTTCAACACCTCACTTGCCGAGGAGCTCGGCATTGACGTCGCCTGGCTCCGATCCGAGGAGGGCCTCGCAGCCCTGACCGGCGCAACGGTTGCCCCAGGATCGGAGCCGATCGCGATGGCCTACGCCGGTCACCAGTTCGGCGGGTACTCCCCTCGTCTGGGCGACGGTCGAGCAGTATTGCTCGGCGAGTTGAGCACGGTCGGCGGCGACCTGGTCGACCTGCACCTGAAGGGATCAGGCCGCACCCCGTTCGCCCGCGGGGGTGACGGCAAGGCGTCGATAGGTCCGATGTTGCGCGAGTTCCTGATGGCCGAGGCGATGCACTCACTCGGGGTTCCGACCGCACGAGCCTTGTCGGTCGTGGCGACCGGCGAGTCCGTCCAGCGAGACCGCCCAGAGCCGGGTGCGGTGCTAGCCCGAGTGGCCGCCAGCCACCTTCGCGTCGGGACCTTTGAGTATGCAGCTCGGCTGGGCAACGACGACCTCATGCCTCGACTCATCGACGAAGCCATCGACCGCCACTACGGCCACATCGTCGCGTCCGACAATCGGGCTCTAGAGTTGCTGCGATTGGTGGTGGAGGCCCAGTCGGAGCTGATCGCGCGGTGGATGCTCGTCGGCTTCGTTCACGGCGTGATGAACACCGACAACATGACCATTTCTGGCCAGACGATCGACTACGGCCCCTGCGCCTTCATTGACGCCTACGACCCCGCCGCGGTCTTCAGCTCCATCGACGACGGCGGCCGGTACGCCTACGGCAACCAACCCGCGATCGCTCAATGGGATCTCACTCGGCTCGCTGAGACCCTCCTGCCCCAGATCGACGCGGACCCCGACCGGGCGGTCCAACTGGCGACCCAGGAGCTCGAGTCGTTCCCGGGGCACTACCGAACCCACTTCCGCCAGCTCCTCGCCGCGAAGCTCGGCATACCTGGGGCATCTGCAGACGTCGTCGGGCCTCTCGGCGACGACCTATTCACGATCATGCAGGCGCAGGTTGCCGACTTCACCACCACCTTCCGGTCCTTAAGCCACGCCCTTCGCGGCGACGACGCGCCGGCAGTTGCCGTGCTCGGCAAAGTGGCCGCCGAGACGTGGCTGCCCCGCTGGCGTGAAGAAATCGCACGCTCTGGGATGACCAACGCCGAAGTTGCCGCCGCCATGGACGCCGTGAACCCGCTCTACATCCCTCGCAACCATCTCGTCGACGAGGCCCTGCGCGCGGCCTTCGCAGGTGACCTGGCACCGTTTGATCGACTGCTGGCGATCGTTACGTCCCCGTATGCCGAGCATGAGGGGGCCAAGCGTTACGCCGAGCCTGCCCCAGCAGCCTTTACTGTCGGGTTCAAGACCTTCTGCGGGACGTAGGCACCCGAGCCCTGCTAACGAACGGTGATGGCAACCTTTCCGTTGGCCTTACCTGCACGGGCGTACTCGTAGGCAGCCGCGACGTCGTCGAGGGCGAAGGTGGAGTCGATCACCGGACGCACCACGCCCTGAGTGATCAGCGCGGCGATCTCGGCGAGTTGCTTTCCGTCGGGCTCCATGAAGAACTGGTGGAACGTGACGTCGCGTTCTTCGGCCAGTCCCTGCGGCGCCTCGCCCTTGATGGACACGATCGTGCCGCCCGGTTTCACCACGTCGAAGGAGTACTTCAGTGTGTCGCCGCCGAGCATGTCGAACACCAGGTCACAGGGATCGACCACCTCTTGGAACGCTTCGCTGGCGTAGTCTACGAATTGATCGGCTCCCAAACCCTCGACCAGGGCCCGGTTCTTCGCGCTGGCGGTCGCTGCGACGAAAGCACCGGCGTGCTTGGCCAACTGGATAGCGAGGGCACCGACACCGCCTGAGCCGGCATGAATCAAGACTCGCTGACCGAGCTGGAGGCCGCCGTTGTCGAACAACGCCTGCCAGGCAGTGAGGCCAGCCAGCGGCACCGAGGCCGCCTCTGCGTGCGATATGTTCGCCGGCTTGATTGCGAGGTCGTGCGCCTTCACCGCGCAATACTCGGCCATCGTCCCCGCCTGCATACCGGCGGCTCGGGCGAAGACCTCATCGCCAACGGAGAACCCTTCGACGCTCGGTCCGACCTCAGTGACGACGCCCGCTACGTCGTAGCCAATGGTCCAGGGAAGCTCATACGGGAGCATGTCCTTCATATACCCGTCCATGATGGTCCAGTCGACGGGGTTGATAGCGGCGGCGTGGACTTCGATCATGACGCTGTCGACCGGAAGCTCTGGCCGTGGGATGTCGGCAACTTCAGGCGCGTTTCCGTATCCGGTCAGGATGGCGGCTTTCATGGACTCTCCTTGTGGTTGGGGTGTGGCTGCGATCAGGGCTGGGTGACTGAGACGTCTTTGAATTGCACGTGGGCATCCTCGGCTTTGAGGCCGATCATGCCTGAGGTGTAAATCTCTTGGTCGGGATAGTCGGACCACGGCCCAAACCCCTCCGAGCCGGGGCCATCGGTGAACATCGTTGAAACCTCGCCGTCTACCTCGACAGTAATCGTAGAGTCGACCTGAGTGATGGTGACATCCCTCCATGCGGTCCCCACCGGGAAGGTTGGGGCGCTAGGTAGTAACTGTGCTCGGTCACATCGGTGGGCACGCGCGTCCCTTGATCGCCTGGCCCTTCCCAGGACTTGGCGTTCCACATCACCCAGGCGACCTCCCGGGAATTGGGCGTTTGAGGTGGCTGCCGCGAGGTTGCGTTCTGCGACAACGTCCGCATCTTCGGGTCGACCACCCGGCCTTCGGTATCTGAAGGCTCGACGACCGAGACGTGTCCGTAGCCGTCGTACGCAACAGACCACGGCCCGAACTCATCACCCTCGTCATAGGTGCCAAGCGGAAGATCGTCAAACGAAGACCATGACCGCGCGAGAATCAAGGCGGCGCAGGCGGTCGCCGGTGTTGGTCATGTTTGTCCACATCGGCGAAGAAGGAGTCACCCCCAACTGTAGAAACTCTTCGAAGCCCAGTTAGTTTCGCTCCTGCGGGACCTTCTCTATCGGCGGGGACGCTTTATCGAAATGTCCTTGAATTGAAGGTACGCATCCTCGCTGTAGAGCTCGAGCACACCCGAGGTGTAGACCTCTTGCGCGGGGTAGGTGGGCCAAGGCCTATGCCCGCCCGATCCCGGTCCGTCGGTGACGGGCGTAGGATCGTACTGTCCCCTCTGACTTGGATCGTCGAGCCCTTTTGCGTGATGACGACATTCCGCCAGGTCGACCCCACGGGATAGGTCGGGCTACTCCCGGTAGCAAGGAATCGCTGCCGGCCGTCGCCTCGGGTCATGAACAGGGCTTGGTCCAGTTTGCCGAATTCCCAACCGTTGGGTTTGAGCGCCAGGTAGTAGTTGTGCTCCGTTACATCAGTGGGGATGCTGGTCCCCTGATCGCCTGGCCCTTCCCGTATCGAGGCGTTCCACATGACCCATCCCACTTCCCACGCGTTGGGGGTTGGGCCGGTTGGCGAGACGTTGCGTTTTGCGACACAACAGGCGCGAGCACAGTGACCTTTACGACCACCACACGCAAAGTGTGGGTTTTGACTTCGTAGCGCCCCAGGAAGTCGGGAACTATTCTTAAGCCGCCCTGGGCAGGCGGACTCCGGGGTGCTGGGCGTAAGCGAATGCTCGTCGAGCCCGGCAGTGGACGGCCGTCTTGTTCCCAACTGGCTTATTCCATCCTCACCTCTGGCTCTACGCTTCTAAGCGAGTTGGCAAGGGGGTCGGGACAGACCAAAAGGCCCTAGCCTAGTGGTGTGTCTCAGTTTTGAGTAGCTGTTTGGAGGGCGACGCGTCCGCGGGCGACTTTGGCCAGGATGTCGTCGGCGGTCGCGGTCCAGACGAAGGGTTTGGGGTCGTCGTTGTGAGCGTCGAGGTAGGCCTGGATG
>JBBQNO010000093.1:0-8833 GCA_038330045.1 Actinomycetales bacterium
GTGATCAATGTCGATCTGGTGCCGCTAAGTCATCCTGACGTCCACGATATTCGTGCGGATCTGACCGATCCTGGGCAGGTCTGGAGTTCCTTCTTCAGCTATCGCAACAACGATGAACTCGACGCGGGTCAGGGGCCGCCGTCCGTTGACGCCGTCGTGCACTTTGCCGCGATCCCGGCGATCATGTTGGCCGCCGACACTGAAGTCTTCCGGACGAATACGGTCAGCACCTTCAACGTTCTGGAGGCCGCGACCAGACTCGGAGCGCGCAAGATCGTGCTGGCTTCGTCGGAAACGACCTACGGCATCTGTTTCGCCGATGGCAGAGTGGACCCACCCTCGTTGCCGCTGCGCGAAGAGGACGACCAGCGGCCGCCGATGGATGCCTACGCCTTGTCGAAGGTGTGTAACGAGGCGACTGCCCGCACGTTTGCCGAGCGCAGCGGTGCCGACATCTATGCGCTGCGAATCGGTAACGTGTGGGACAACAGCGACTACGCGAAGTTGCCGGACTATCTAGCCGAGCCTGGGCTGCGGCGGCGTAATGCCTTCAACTACGTGGACGCTCGGGATTTAGGACAGATCGTTGACCGCTGCCTCGCCGCCGACGGCTTGGGTTATCAAGTGTTCAACGCGACCAACGACACGAATGTGGCCCATCAGGGTGCTCGCGAGTTGGCCCAGGAACACTTTCCGGGCGTGCCGCTCGACGACGACCTTGGTGAATTCGAGTCGCTGATGAGCAACCGCAAGATCCGCGACGTCTTGGGCTTTGAGCAGCAACACGACTGGCGCGACCGGGTCTAGTCACGGCCAATCGACGCTGTGGTCGCGCCGGTGACTGAGATCAGATCGTCGGGGGAGAGCTCGAGGTCCAGACCGCGCCGGCCACCAGAGACCAGAATCGTTGCGTGTACGAGCGCTGACTCGTCGAGCACTGTCGGCAGAGGCTTGCGCTGGCCGATAGGGCTGATGCCTCCGACGACATACCCGCTGCTGCGTTGCGCATCGCCGGGGTCAGCCATGGTTGCTTTCTTCGACCCGACCGCTGCCGCCAGGGCCTTGAGGTCCAGCATCCCACTCACCGGGACAACCGCCACCACGAGTCCGCGATCAGTGTGGGCCACCAACGTCTTAAAGACCCTGGCTGGATGCACCCCCAGCAACTCGGCTGCCTCGATACCAAACGATTCTGCCGCCGGGTCGTGGTCGTAAGCCCTGATCTCAAAGGCGATGCCCGCCGACTCTAGCGCTACGGTCGCTGGGGTCCCGCCGCTGCTTTTCCTCTTCGCCACCGGCTCAGCCTAGGGGCAAGGCCTATGACACCCAGAGCCGCGAGCACAGCAGCCAGCGAAGTGGGAATGGCGGCCCACAGCGGCCACGGACCGCGGTTGACAGCGGGAACGTCCTCAACGAACGCCAAGTCCGGCACTAGCGCTGAAGCCATCTGGAAACTACCAACCCCATAGCGGTTGTACTCCGAGATAGAACTCAGACGGCGAGGTTCGTTGCCGTCGAGGCGAACAGCATTGACGAAAAAGTGTGATTGATCGTCATCGTTGAGGCTCACTATGTTGTCCATCACCAACACCTCCTGCGGACCGAGCCAGCCCAGGACGTCCCCATTGCCGGCAACGCCGGCCCGGATAGGACCTGGGGTGGGACCACTCGAACCGTCCGCGCGCATGAACGTCAGGGCCCCACTGTCCTCAACGCAGTCATCCTGTGTGGCCTCGTCCTCGCCATCCCACCCCGTGCACCGGTTGTAGTCGACGTCAATCAGGGCCAACAGGCTGCCATCGGGCGACCACGCATTCGGACCATTGAGTTTCTTCTTCGCCAGAAGGTCGATGCTTCGCAGCAATGACCACTCCCTATCCACGATGTCCACGGACGTGCCGCGTTCCAGTGCCACTTCGGAGCCGGTCGGGGAGAAGGCGGCCGAAGATACGTCGGCTAGCCCCATGGCCATGAGGTTCCCCGATTCCACGTCGAGCAACCAGGCATCGCCGCTGAAGCGTGGCGGGTCTAAGAAGGAGTAGGGATCAAAAAGCTCTGGCGACGTTGCCACGATCAAAGAGCGGCTGTCGGGTGACCAGCCCAGGGGTGTCACTGAGCCGGCGTCCGGGATCGGGTGCTCTGCGACCTTTGCGCCGCCGAAGTTGAGCACTGTGATCTCACCGGAAAGGGACGTGTGATCTCCGATTGCTACGAGGCGGCCATCGGGCGACAACGCCATCGGCTGATTGTCGCCTTGCAGAGAGGACCCGTCATTAGTCTCGGCTGCGCCGATCCGACGGGTCGTCGAGCCGTCGGCCCCGACCATCACTGCCTGCGGGAAGTCCATAAATTCGACGTTAAAGCCATGCTGGTAGATCGCCAACGCTCGACCCGGTGCAGACAACGAAACGTCCGTAGTGAGATACGAGTAGTCCGGGAGGGAAGCGGCCAAGACTCCCGGCCCCACCGTGGCATCGGAGGCAACGTCGGCGGAACTGCGCGTCGCCACCATTGACGCAGCAAAGACGAGGACAGCAACGCCAGCGCGCACTGTCTGTGAGGTGCTCAGGTTCATCGCAGGGGTATGCCGTCCGTGTCGCCCTCGGCGCGCGGCCCGAAGAGTCGCTTGTCTCCCTTGTCAATCGCGACGTCGTTGATGGATGCCTCGCGGCGCCGCATGAGGCCAGCGTCGTCGAACTCCCAGTTTTCGTTGCCGTACGAGCGCCACCACTGGCCATGCTCATCGAGCGACTCGTATTGGAACCGCACGGCGATGCGGTTGTCCCGAAAGGCCCAGAGGTCCTTGCGCAGCGCGTAGTCGCGCTCGCGGGCCCATTTGGCGGTCAGGAAGTCGCGGATCTCTTGCCGGCCGGACAGGAACGTGTCGCGATTGCGCCACTGACTATCGACTGAGTAGGCAGCGACCACCCGGTCGGGGTCGCGGGTATTCCAGGCCGCCTCAGCGCCGAGCACCTTCGTCCACGCCGTTTCCTCATCGAAGGGTGGAAAGGGCGGCCGTTGATCACTCATCCGCTGATCTTCCCGCGTCATTGGCCGGATGCCAAGGATCAGATGACCGGGGGAGAAGCAGCCCGCATGCGATCACACGAGTTGGGCGACCGAAGCCTCACGTGAGGTTTGGGCGGCATCCGTGGCCCGAGCATCGGCGGCGGCCACGTCGCTGTGGGTCCGCCACCACTCTTGGCCCTCGGGCGGCAGCGTGAAGATCGGGTCGTAGTAGGCATACTCGGCGCGTGTGACGTCGACAACGGGCGATTCGATCGACGTCCGATAGTTCTTGCGCCACAGTGAGATCCCGCGCTCTTGGTCGTACGTGTCGACCTGATGCACCCAGCGCTTGCCGACGAACGGCACGTCGCACACGATCCGCGGCGTAGCAAAACCAGGCAAGTACCCCATCATGTCGTGCTGCAGGTGCTGGGCGTGCGCCAACGACACTCGCCAGTGCTCACTGAACGGGATCATGTCGCACATGTAGAAGTAGTACGGCGTGATCGAAGCCCCATCGGTCAGCGCAAAGCACAGGTCAAGTAGGTCCGTCGTGGTGGCGTTCACCCCGCGCATCAACACCCCCTGGTTGCGCACATCGCGCACCCCGGCATCCAGCATGGCTCGAGAGGCCGAAGCCACCAGGGGAGTCACCGACTGGGCACTGTTGACGTGCGTATGGATGGCCAGGCCGACGCCGCAGGCACGCGCCTTGGCGGACACCCTCGCGACTCCCTCGACCGTGTCGGGAGCCAACCAGTGCTGCGGCAAACCCATCAGCGCCTTGGTAGCGAGGCGGATGTCGCGGATCTGATCGAGATCGATGACCTTATTCAGGAAGGCTTCGAGGTTCTTCCACGGCATGTTGGCCACGTCGCCACCGGAGACCACCACGTCGCGAACCGTCGGCGTCCGGGCGATGTAGTCGAGCATGTCTTGCTGACGGTCGGCCGGTTTGCCAGCCATCTTCAGCTTCAACACCACCGGCGTGGAGTTGCCGACGAGGTCCATCCGGGTGCAGTGACCGCAGTATTGCGGGCACGTCGGCAGCAGTTCAGCGAGCACCTTGGTGGGGTAGCGATGGGTCAGCCCCTCAGTGGCCCACATGTCGTGTTCGTGCAGCGAGTCGCGCGTCGCGTAGGGGTGGGATGGCCAGTCGGCGCGACGATCGGAGAAGACCGGCAGCATGTAGTTGCGCACGGGGTCGGCGTAGAAGGCGGCGGTGAACGCGTCGCCCGCAGCCGGCATACGCCCCGCATCGCCGTGTTTGGCCCAGGTGACTTCGCTGACCATCGTGTTGACCATCTGCGGCGGCAGGAGCATCGACATGGTGGCGCGCTCACGCTGGTCACGCTCGAGGTCGGCGTAGAACTCGTCGTTGAGCAATGGGCCCATCACGTCACGCAGTTGTGCGACGTTCTTGAGGCAGTGCGATCGTTGCCATTGCACGTTGGCCCATTGAGCCGGCGTCACGTCTTTCCACCCGGGGTAGCGAGTCCAGTCGGGCTCCACCAACTCGTGTTGCTCGTAGAGGTACGGTTGCTCGATCTTTGCGGCCATACCTGTAATAGTAGGGACATCTTCCTGTAAAATGGAAGGTATACGGGATGTTTTGCTGTCAAACTGATTACTTGGAGGACGTATGCCGACCGGCTCGCCACTGGGATTGCACCGGGTGATTAGTGATCTGCAGGTCCTGCCGCAGCAGGCGTGGTGCCTCGATGCGACCCCTGAGCTGCTCTCGGACGACGAAGTGATCATCGACGTCGACACCCTGCACCTCGACGCCGCGTCCTACCGTCAGCTAGCAGAGAAAAATACGGGCGGCTCGGGCGAGCTCGACGCTGACGCCCTCCGGGAAGAGGTGCGCTCGATCATCGAAGAGCGCGGCAAGATGCAGAACCCGGTCACCGGCTCCGGGGGTATGTTGATCGGCCGGGTCGCGACGGTGGGGGAGCGCTCCGATCTGGGCCTGCAACCAGGCCAACAGGTGGCCACGCTCGTGTCGCTTTCCCTTACTCCGCTGCGCATTACCGATGGCCTAGCCGCGTGGGACGGCCTCAGCGCTAACGTCCCCACCCGCGGCAGTGCCGTGTTGTTTGGCCGGTCCATAGCCGCCGCCCTGCCCGACGACCTCGATCGCGAGCTGGCGCTGATGGTCATGGACGTCTGCGGCGCCCCCGCCCTGGTGGCCCGAGTCGTCGCGCAGTATGCCGAGCGCAACGGGACCCCTCCCAGCGTCGCGGTGCTCGGAAGTGCCGGAAAGTCAGGTGTGCTCTCGCTGGCCGGCGCGAAGAAGGCGGGAGCAGGCACCCGCGTTGCCGTCGTCCGCAGCGACGAAGAGGCAGCCCTCATCAACGACATCGACGTCGCCACCCAGGTCGTCGTCGCCGACGCCACCGCCGTGATCGACGTCGCTGACGCCGTCACTAAAGCGGGCGGTCCCGCGGACATCACCGTGGTGTGTGTCGACGTGCCGGGCTGCGAGCAAGGCGCCATCTTGGCCACCAAGGACGGCGGCACGGTCATCTTCTTCTCGATGGCCACCCAGTTTTCGGCCGCCGCGCTCGGAGCCGAAGGCGTGGCCGCCGACGTCACCATGCTGGTCGGCAACGGATACACCCCCGGGCACGCGGACTTTGCCCTGGACCTGCTCCGGGACAACCCCGGTGTGCAGGCGGTGTTCGCGTCCCGGATGTACACCCCCCAGACTGTTACTTCATGACCTCCGCGCCGCGCACGCTGCTGCACCACGCCCGCATGTACTCCGGTCGCGGGGAGCCTCAAGGCAACACCGCGATGCTCACGCAGGGCGAGCAGATCGTGTGGGTCGGCACCGATGCCGATGCGGCGACCGCTATGAAAGACCTCGACGAGACCAACGGGGACACAATCGTCGACTGCCGCGAAACGTTGGTGACTCCCGCTTTCTGCGACGCCCACGTCCACCTCACGATGACCGGCCAAGGGCTCGACGGCATCGACCTGTCCGGCACCCAGTCGGTCGGCGAGGCGCTGCGCCTCATCGAGTCGGCCGCGCGGCATACCCGTGGACGTCCCATCTATGCGCACTCCTGGGACGAAACGCGCTGGGTGGAACGCCGCCCCGTCACCGCCAACGAACTCGACCGCGCGACCTACGGTGGGGTGGTCTACATGCCTCGCATTGACGCGCACTCGGCCAGTGTCTCCTCGGCGATGGCGGCGGTGGCGCGGGTGCACGGCCTCGACGGGTGGGACGGCAACGGCGTCGTGACTCGTGACGCCCTGACTGCCGTGACCAACGCCTTCACTTCCGCCATGACCGCAGATGACCGTGAGCACTACCTCGACCTAGCGCTGCGTGCCGCCGCCGAGGCAGGAATTGGGTTGGTGCATGAGACCGGCGCCGAGCACATGACCTCCTACGACGACATCCACCACGTGCTGGAGGTCGGCCAGCGCGATGGTCGTCCCGAAACCGTCGCCTACTGGGGCCTGCTCACCGACAACGCTGGAGAAGCGGCAGAGCTGCAACGCTACCTGGGCGTGCTCGGCCTCGCCGGTGACCTCTGCGCCGACGGATCGTTCGGCTCACGCACCGCGCACCTGTCGCAGCCCTACCTCGACGACTCCGGCCAGCCCGGCCAGCACACCGGCTACGGCTACCTGACCGTCGAGAAGATCCGCGATCACGTCGTCGCCTGCACCACCGCCGGTATGCAGGCGGGCGGGCACGTCATCGGTGATGCCGCGCTCGCCACGATGGCTGCGGGGTTCAGCGCAGCGGCGGACGTGTTGGGCAAAGACGCCGTCCGCGCCGCTCGCCACCGCTGGGAGCACGTCGAGTTGCCCAACGCTGAAGTCCTCGCCGTCATGGCGGACCTCGGCATCTGGGCATCGATGCAACCCGCCTTCGACGCCGCGTGGGGAGGGGAAACAGGTATGTATGCCGCGCGTCTCGGTTCCGACCGGGCCCTCGCCGCCGTGCCGCTGCGCGCGATGGTCGACGCTGGCGTCCAGATTGCGTTCGGGTCCGACAGTCCCATCACCCCCCTAGACCCCTGGGGCGGCGTGCGAGCGGCCACTAACCACCACAACCCCGCGCAACGGCTCACCGGCGAAGAAGCGTTCGAGGCGCACACCACCGCTGGGTATCGCCTCGCCGGTCGCGAAGGCGGGTTGCTCGCTTCCGGCCAGGCGGCGACTTACGTGATCTGGGAGGACCCCATGGGCACCGAGCGAACGTTTGACAGCCACGGCCTGCCCGACCTCACCGATCCTGACGAGATGGCCCCCATCGCTGAACGCACCGTTGTCGCCGGACATATCGCCTTCACTCGAGAACTTCACGGAGCTAGCCAATGACCGTTACCTCACCTGTTCAGACGAGTGCCCCAGCGGGGCGGCCGAGCGGCGCGTCGACCAGCGTGCTTGACCTCGATGACGCCACCGTCGCGCAGGCTCGAGCCTTGGCTGCCCAGCTCGGCCAACCCGTGGTGGACCTGGCCCGGTCGCACACCACCGTCTCGGTCGAGCGCGCCACCCTGCGTCTCGCCGGCCTTGTCGGTGCCGACCACGAGCGCATCCCGTGGGTCAACCACGTGGCCGATGCCGTTCGCGAGCAGCTCGGGCTCGAGCACGGACTCTCCGCGCCGGTCTGGGACGCACTGCTACGCGGCGAAGCCCCCGATCTGCTCACGCTGGCGCAGAAGGCGAGCGCGCGTGGAGTCACCTTCCGGATGCCCGAGGGAGCCGACCTGGAGGCAGCCAAAGACGCCACAACCACGGCCGTGGACGTTGGTATGCAGCGCATGGACGCCCAGCGCGCGGCCCGCCAAGACCTGATCGACACCCACGGGGACCCTGCTCAGCGACCGTGGATCTACCTGATCGTGGCCACCGGCGACATCTACGAGGACATCCCGCAGGCCATCGCCGCGGCGCGTGACGGCGCAGACGTGATCGCCGTCATCCGCAGCACCGGCCAGTCGTTGCTCGACTACGTGCCCGAGGGCGCAACCCGCGAAGGCTTCGCAGGCACCTACGCCACCCAGGAGAACTTCGCGCTCATGCGCGCAGCCCTCGACGAGGTGTCGGCCGAGTTGGGTCGCTACATCCGACTGACTAACTACGCCTCTGGACTGTGTATGCCGGAGATCGCGGCGTTGGCGGGGATGGAACGCCTGGACATGATGCTCAATGATTCCATGTACGGCATCTTGTTCCGCGACATCAACCCCATCCGCACGTTCGTTGACCAGCGGTTTTCGCGGCAGGTGCACGCTCGCGCCGGCATCATCATCAACACCGGCGAAGACAACTATTTGACCACGGCCGACGCCGTCGAGGCCGCCCACACGGTGACAGCCTCCCAGTTACTTAACGAGTTCTTCGGCAAGGAGGCAGGTCTGGAGGATTGGCAACTCGGCCTCGGGCACGCCTTCGAGATCAACCCCGACGTCCCACAGTCCTTCCGCCTGGAGTTGGCGCACGCGCTGCTGGCTCGGCACCTCTTCCCGGACGCCCCGTTGAAGTGGATGCCGCCGACGAAGCACATGACCGGTGACATTTTCAAGGGCTACCTGCTGGACGGCTTCTTCAACCTGGCGGGGGCCATGACCGGCCAGTCGATCCTGCTGGTGGGGATGATGACCGAGGCCGTGGTCACCCCGTTCCTCTCCGACCGTGGGCTGGCCCTGTCCAACGTGCGCTACGTCCTGAACGCGGCCGGCGAGCTTGCCGAAGACTTCCACCCACCACGGGACGGCTTCATCCAGAACCGGTCCCGGGAGGTGCTGGGCGAGACGATCGACCTGCTCGGCGACATACACAACGATGGTGC
>JBBQNO010000094.1:0-8765 GCA_038330045.1 Actinomycetales bacterium
TCTTCACTCGACAAACTTGGCATCAAAGGAGCCGCGATGACCGAATATCAGGTGACGTACTGGCGCGACCTGCCCTCGATGGTCGTGGCCCGCGAGGGCGACGACGTGGCGAAGGTGCAGCTCGCGGGCCGTTTGCAGGGAGCCATCGACGAGGCCGCCATGCGACTCGGGGACATTGGCAGCGATGCCTACCTCGAGGGCTTCAACCGCAGCCCGTGGACCGAGACCGATGGATCACCGACAGAGATCGCACAGACCACGGCCGATAACCTCACGGAAGAGTGGTCACGTGAACGCGTCTCGGACTATCTGAACGCCATCGGCCCCAAGGCCGAGTAACGCGCTCCACCGAGCGAGATTCACCTGGTCAAGACGTAACTTCCAGCGGTAAGGACCACCCATAGGGGGGTACCCCTTTACATTGTAAATTCCTAGCATGTCACATATGCCGCCCACACCGCCCTGGAGCTGGGGGACGTGGAGCGACCAGTTGCTCGCCGATCGTGTCGTGGGCGAGGAAACCATCGAGGACTCACTTGATCTCGCTCAGAGTCTTTCCGGCCTCGGTGCTGCCCTCGGCGCGACGTCGTGGGCCACCCTCTCTGCCATGGCCACCCTGGGCAGCCTCAACCTCAGCATCGCGCGAGCGGTGGAGCCCCACATTGACGCGGCGGCGATTCTGCACCAGGCGCAGCAGACTAACGTCTCCTCGCTCCGCGTTCTCCCAGGTCAAACCTGGGGGGTGTATGCCGCGCATCCGCCAGGTATGTGCGTAGACGCCGTGCCCGTCGATTCCGCCGCCGCGAACGGCTCAAAATCCTGGGTGCTGAGCGGCGCAAAGCCGTGGTGCTCGCTGGCTGATCAGGTCTCACACGCCCTGCTTACGGCAACCGTCGAAGGGGGCCGACAGCGGTTGTTTGCCCTTGACCTTTGCGGCGACGGCGTCCGAGTCGAGATGTCGCAGTGGAAGGCGCTCGGGCTTCGTGACATCCACACGGGCACCGTTCATCTGGAGCACGCCTCGGCATACCCGGTGGGCCCCACTGGCTGGTACGTGGATCGGCCCGGCTTCGCGTGGGGCGGGATCGTGGTGGCCGCCATCTGGTTCGGGGCGGCCGCAGCCCTCGCTGGTCAACTGTGGTCCGCTGCCGATCGGCGAGCGCCGGACCAAGTCGCCCTGATGCACATCGGTTCGTGCGAGGCAGCGCTATCGACCGCGCTGACGTGCCTGCGCTCGGCAGCTGTCACGATGGATGATCCCCTTACCACCAGCGCTCAAGCCGCCATCACGGCGAGCCGCGCGCGTGCAGTAGTCGCCGGCGTCGCCGAGCAGGTGATCGTCACCGTGGGGCATGCGTTGGGGCCGGGGCCGCTGGCCTTCGACCACGAGCACGCCACTCGGGTCGCGGACCTCACGCTCTACCTCCGGCAACACCATGCGGAACGCGACGTGGCCCGCCTGGGTGCTCTCGCGCTGGATGCTGCGCAATCGAGCAATTCATGACAACGACAACGCCTCGCTTTCGGCATACCGACCCCGGGACCCCTGAGGCGGCGTGGTGGGCAGACTCCCGATGGGACGAGGTGCCGACCCTGGACATCGAAACCGTGGCAGCGCGCTATGCGCGGGTGCTGGTGGCCTCAGCTCATCCCGATGACGAGACGTTGGGGGCCGGCGGTCTGATCACCGACCTGGCTGACTTAGGGCTATCGATAACGATCCTGATAGTGACCGCCGGCGAACGCTGCCAGCCTCATCTGACGGCTCCCGAGCGCCAGCAGATGGGCGCTCGACGCCGACGCGAAGTGGAGCAGGCCGTCGGCGGCCTCGACGCGACGGCCCAGATCGTCCACCTCGGATTGCCAGACTCCGACCTCCCGTCGCACCACGATCGGCTCGTTTCCGAGATTGCCAAGCGTAGCGATGCCAGCACGCTGATTGTGGCACCGTGGACCGGCGACGGCCACAAAGACCATGACACGCTGGGCCGCGCCGCAATCGAGGCCAGCTTGGCGGCCGGAGCCGCGGTCGTCCACTTTCCACTGTGGCTGTGGCATTGGGGCACCCCCGAGACATTGCCCTGGGAGCACTTGGTCGCAGTAGAGACATCGCGCGTGGGCTGTTGGCGCAAACGCGCCGCGGTAGGTGCGTTCACCTCGCAGTTGCAGCCGACCGGTGGGCGCGCTGGCGACGCCACCGTGGCGCCCATCCTGGGACCGGCCATGCAGGCGAGGGCCCGCCGGCTCGTCGAGGTCCTGATCGATGAGCACAAAATTGTGCCAGTGCTGTCCCACGAGGGCCGCGACCAGAGGCACCACGCGCGCACGGCTCGCTTCGACCAGATGTATGACGACGGCCCCGACCCGTGGAGCAACGCGGGGTCCTTCTACGAGCAGCGTCGGCGCGCGCTCGTGACGGCGATCCTAGGCTCGGCGCGGTACCGGCGGGTCCTGGAATTAGGCTGCGCTGACGGCTTCTTGACCGCCGCCCTGGTTGAACGGGCCGATGCGGTGCACGCCTGCGACACCAGCCCTCAAGCGGTCACCGCGGCACGGTTGAATGCTCCTGCAGCCACGGTGGAGCGGGGCGATCTGCCGGAGGCCCTTGATCACTGTCAGGGCGATTTCGACCTCATCGTGTTGTCCGAAGTGGGGTACTTCCTGACCGCCACCGAGCTGTTGGCCACGTTGCGGCGAGCCTGCGAGCTCCTCACTCCTGGCGGGGAGTTGCTCTTGTGTCACTGGCAACACCCCACCAACAGGGTGCCGCTTGACGGGATCTTGGTGCACGAGCAGGCTCGAGATTTCATGGGGACTAGGCCCCGAGCGCGGCACCAGGACGGGGACCTGTGCATCGAGGTGTGGGGCGCTGGCCCCACCGTTGCTGCCCTTGAGGGTCGCATATGAAGAGCGTTCGCCGCGTCGTTGTGGCCATTCCCGCTCGCAATGAAGCGGAACTGCTTACGACGTGTCTGGCCAGCCTCACGCAAGCTGTCGATGCCCTTCGTCACGTGCGGCCAGACGTCGACGCCGTCGTCGTGGTCGGTCTCGATGGCTGCACGGACTCCTCGGCTGCCGTCGCCACGCGCGCCGCTGTCCACACCATCGCCCTGCTTCGCGAGGGCGTGGGGAGAACCCGCGATGCCGCCATACGTCACGGATTGTCGATGCTGGGCGATGCATCGGCCGATGATGAGCGCGCTGAACACCACACGTGGTTGGCCTGCACTGATGCCGACACTGTGGTGCCCCAGACCTGGCTGATTCGGCAGGTGATGTGGGCCGAGAGTGGGATGGACCTCGTTGTCGGCACCGTCGAACCCGCTGATTGCGGCGATCCTGCGGTGCTGGCGGCGTGGCATAGCCGGCACCGACTCACCGAGGGCCACCCCTACGTGCACGGGGCCAACCTGGGTATGCGAGCCGACCTGTGGCGCGCTGTCGGAGGGTTTGGTCGCCGAACCGTGAGTGAGGATGTGGCGCTGGTCGCCCGGGCCCGAGCCTGGAGTGACCGTTGGGTCTCCACCGACACCACTCGGGTTGTGACATCAGCTCGGCTCAGCGGCCGCGCGAGAGGCGGGTTCGCCGATTACCTCGACGCCCTCGGTGAGCCACGGTGAGAATCGCGCTGCTCGGCCCTTCCCGCCACCCGGTCGCTGAGCCCTTCGCCGGTGGCCAAGAGTCCTACGTCGCCACGCTCGCTGCCGCTCTGCGCCAGCGCGGGCACCACATCACGTTGTATGCCGCCTCGGGCTCCGACGACTCCCTCGCCGACGCAGTGCTGACCTACCCGCAGCTGCCGCGCCTTTCCGAGGTAGCTGCGCTCGACTTCCAGTTGCCCGAGCCTGGGTTCTTGCGCGACCAACACGCGTTCCTGTGGGCCACCGACCATTTGATCATTCACCGCGCCGACATCGACGTGGTGCACAACCACTCTCTGCATCACCTGCCCCTCGCCGCGAGTCGCGCCGTGGGGTTGCCGCTGGTCACCACCCTGCACACCCCACCCTTCCCGTGGATGGAATTAGGGGTGGCCCTCGCGGACCCCCGGGCCAGTTTTGTCGGGGTCAGTAACGCTTTAGCCACTCAATGGACGACGTTGCCCGTACTCGCAGACGTCATACCCAGTGGTGTTGACTCCAGCGCCTTCGCCGTAGGTCTCGGAGGCACTGATGCCGTGTGGGCAGGGCGACTCGTGCCCGAAAAGGGCGCAGACCTCGCCGCTCGAGCTGCACGTCGGGCTGGCCGGCCTTTGCGCCTCATCGGCCCCGTCGGCAATCAGGAGTGGTTTGACCAACGTGTGCGGCCGTTGCTCGGTCGGGATGTCACCTTCGAAGGCCACCTGACTCACACCGATATAGCCCGCGCGCTTGGGGGCTCTGGCGTGACGCTGATGACGCCGCGCTGGGACGAGCCCTTCGGCCTGATTGCTGTCGAGTCCGCATTGACCGGCACGCCTGTCCTGGCACTCGACCGCGGCGGCGTGGCCGAGGTGGTCGATCGGCAGATGGGCGTCATGGTGCAGCCCCGGCATACCGAGGAGGACACCGTCATGGCTCTCGCCGGGGCGCTCGATGAGGCTGCCACACTGCCTCGCGACGCCGTCCGGGCCAGCGCTGCCGCCCGCTTCGATGTCGACCGGATGGCCGCCGACTATGAGCGCGTCTATCGCCGGACGGTGGCCCGATGGTGATCGGCTACTACGTGCACGACCATGGCGCCGGGCACCTCACCCGCGCTCGAGTCATCGCTTCGGTGTTGCGGGCTCGCCGAGCCGAGGTCGTACTGTTGGGCTCTGACCTTCGCGGGACGGCCGGGGTCACCTTGCCTCGTGACAACGACGGATCGACGCCGTTTACTGACCCACGTGCCTCGGGTGCGTTGCATTGGGCACCGTTGGGGCACCCCGGCTTCTCGGCGCGCATGGAGTCCATCGCCACGTGGGTGAAGGCCCACAAACCGAGCGTCGTCGTGGTCGACGTTTCGGTCGAAGTGGTGACGTTCTTGCGCCTTCTCGGCGTGCCCACCGTGGTGGTCGCCCAGCCCGGGGATCGCGCCGATGACGCGCACACCTTGGCGTATCGGTGCTCCACGGCGATCTTGGCTCCGTGGCCGGTCGAGGCCGATCCATGCCCCGCGCTGCTGCCCTTTGCCGACAAGGTCACGCACACCGGCGGAATCTCAGGGATCCGAGTGCACAAGCGGACACCCCAGGTGGGGGTGGTGCTGACGGGTCGCGGAGGCGAACATCTTGGCGGTCGAGCAGCGGGCAACCGTGAGGTGGCCGGCCGGCGGCCAGGGATGGTGGAATCTCTGCGCACAGACGTGCCGGGTATGACGTGGATCCAGGCGGGCGGTCGTCAGTGGATAGCGGAGGTCGGGCCTCTGCTCGCCCGCGCCCACGTCGTCGTCAGTCACTGCGGCCAAAACGCGGTCGCAGACATTGCCGCTCTGGACGTCCCCGCCGTGCTATGCGCTCAGCCACGACCCCATGCCGAGCAGGAGCACCTCAGCGCTGAAATCTCCCGACTGGGTTTGGCGCAGACGGCTACTGCGGACTGCGACGCCCCCAGGGACTGGTCCTCCATCGTAGAGCGAGCTCTGCACTCTCCGTCCCAATGGGACCGCTGGCACACGGAGTCGGCAGCGACGCGAGCAGCCGACCTCATCCTGAGCGCTTCGAATGTCTGAGACCTGTGTTGTCACGGTCGCTCACGGTCGGCATACGCACCTTGGTCATCAGTTGCGTTTGCTGGCGCAGTCCGACCCCGACAGCGCTAGCGTGATCGTGGCCATCGAAGACCACGAGATCCCAGGCGTGGTCGAGAAGCATCGCGGCGGGCGCGATGTCGATGTGCTTTCCATCGGTTCTGGCCAGGAGGGTTTGCCACTGGCGATGGCGAGGAATCGAGGGGTCCGGCATGCCCTGGCCCGAGGTGCGGATCTCATCGTCCTGCTCGATGTTGATTGCGCGGTCGGGCCACACACCCTGCGCAGGTATGCAGAAGCCGCCTCCGAATCCGGGGCAGCTCTGCTCTGCGGGCCCGTGACGTACCTGTCGGAAGGCGCCGCGATTCCGCTGCCCGAGGACCTCGCAGCTTTACGTCAACCACATCCCGCTCGACCCGACCCAGTTGCGGGACAGCTTGTCTCAGGCGGAGATCATGATCTCTTTTGGTCGCTCAGTGCGGCGCTGACCCCTTCAACATGGGCTGAGATTGGCGGGTTCTGCGAGGACTACGTGGGCTACGGCGGCGAGGACACGGACTTCGCGTGGGTCGCTCGTTCTCGCGGTGTGGACCTGATCTGGGTCGGTGGTGCGGACGCCTATCACCAGCACCACCCCATTTCCTCGCCGCCGGTAGAACACCTAGACGCGATCGTGCGCAACGCTCGGCTCTTCCACGATCGGTGGGATCAGTGGCCGATGCGCGGCTGGCTAGATGCCTTCGCTGAGCGTGGGCTCATCGATTTTGATGGCGCCACACTCACCGCCGCGCACCGAACCTCGTCCACAATGAACTGAGTCAAACTTCGCGGGGGACTCCATCGACGTCGGCACCCCTAGCCCCCCACACACGACCACCCGATCAGACCGGGTCTCGTTGCATCATCGCTAGGCCTCCCACGCGGATTGAGGCGGGTTCCATGCATTGCGTCCTGCTGCAGCACGGCGCGATGCCTGCAAGGCACCACCATGTGAGGCAGCGCGGATCGAAGCCTCCGAATCTAGCCTCCGGAGGGCTCGGCTACTTCGGCGCGGTCGATGTCGCCCGCAAGGTAGTCGCGGACTGCGCTCACCAGCAGCGGATCGACCCGGTCATCCTCGGCACGCACCCATTGAACAAGCGCTTCACGCATCCGAGGCGGCCAGAACTTTCGCATATGCGTAGCGATCTGCTCGCTTGCGTCGGCCGGATCGAGGTGGCTCATGTGGCGGGCGATGTCGCGGCCCATCCGGATTTCTGACGGCTCGTCGCTCATCGTTGACCGGCGTCTTGGAGCAGGCCGTAGCTCTCGGTTTGACCCATGTCAACGCTGTCCCCAGCGTGCGCACCGACGATGTCGCGGCGCGGTTCACCCGCGTTGGCCACACCGACCTGCACGGCGGTGACCTTGTATTCGGGACAGTTGGTGGCCCAGTCCGAGTTTTCGGTCGTCACCACGTTGGCGCCGGTCACCGGGTGGTGGAAGGTCGTGTAAACCACACCGGGTTGCATCCGCTCGGACACCAAGGCGTGCAAAGCGGTGGTGCCGACTCGGCTCCCGAGCTCAACTCGATCGCCAGTGCGAATGCCGCGCGGCTCCGCGTCGGCCGGGTGTATCTCCAGGATGTCCTCGGGGTGCCAGGTCGAGTTGGGGGTCCGCCGCGTCTGCGCACCAACGTTGTACTGGCTCAGGATGCGGCCCGTGGTCAAGATCAGCGGAAAGCGGCGATTGGTCGTCTCGGTAGTCGGCACGAAGATTGTCGGCATCAAACGGCCCTTGCCACGCACGAATTCGTCGACGTGCATGGTCGGTGTGCCGTTGGGTGCCTTGTCGTTGACCGGCCACTGCATCGAACCCTCGGCATCGAGGCGCGCGAAGGAAACTCCGGCGAACGTCGGTGTCGTGGAGGAGATCTCCTCCATGATCTGGCCGGCGTTGTCGTAGTCCATCAGGTAGCCCATGGCCGTGGTGACGTCGCAGATGACCTGCCACTCGTCCTTGCCGACGGCACTGGGCATGACCGGGCGAACCCGGTTGATCCGGCGCTCGGCGTTGGTGAAGGTGCCGTCCTTCTCTAGGAAGCTGCTGCCCGGTAGAAACACGTGGGCGAACTTCGCGGTCTCGTTTAGGAACAGGTCTTGCACCACGACCAGGTCCATCGCGCCGAGGGCCGCGCGGACGTGGTTAAGGTTGGGGTCGGACTGAGCGATGTCCTCACCGTGCACAAAGATCCCTTTGAACGATCCGCCGATCGCGGCGTCGAACATGTTGGGGATGCGCAGCCCAGGCTCCGGGTCGAGCGTGACACCCCACAAGGATTCGTAGATGTCACGCACCGAGTCGAGCGCAATGTGGCGGTATCCGGGCAGTTCGTGCGGGAAAGACCCCATGTCACAGGAGCCCTGCACGTTGTTCTGCCCGCGCAGCGGGTTCACCCCGACACCGGAGCGCCCGATGTTGCCGGTGAGCATCGCCAAGTTGGCCATGCCCATCACCATCGTGGAACCTTGACTGTGCTCGGTGACACCCAAGCCGTAGTAGATCGATCCTTTGGGGGCGGAGGCGAACGCACGCGCAGCCTGACGCAACTGCTCAGCGGGTATGCCGGTCGAGGCCTCAGTCACTTCGGCGCTGTTCTCGTCGCCCGCTACAAAGCCCAAGTAGGCCGCCGGGTCTTCACACCTTTGCGCGACGAAGGCTTTGTCGTACAACCCTTCGGTGACGATGGTGTGGGCCATGGCGTTAATAAAGGCCACGTTGCTGCCGGGCAGTAGCGGCAGGTGGAACTGCGCTTCGACGTGCGGGCTGCGGACCAAGTCGATGGCCCGCGGGTCGGCCACGATCAGGCCGGCGCCCTGGCGCAGCACCCGCTTCATCCGTGACGCGAAGACTGGGTGGGCATCGGTGGGGTTGGCGCCGATGAGCAGGATGCAGTCGGTGTCTTCGACCGAGGCGAAGTTTTGCGTGCCCGCCGAGGTGCCGAAGGTCTGGTTGAGGCCGTAGCCCGTGGGCGAGTGGCACACCCGGGCGCAGGTGTCGATGTTGTTGTTGCCGAA
>JBBQNO010000095.1:0-8732 GCA_038330045.1 Actinomycetales bacterium
CGCAAGCCCTCAGCGGGTGACAGCGCAGGTCAGAGATAGGACAGGTCAGGTCGGCAGTAGGGCAGGTCAGCGCCGGCGCAGAGCGACTGCGCCCAAGCTGCCGAGGGTGACGAGCGCCAAGGCGACCACACCCCATACCCACAACGCGGTGTTCGAGCCCGCAGAGCTGTCGCCCTGGGCTGGAGCGGCGGCGGTGTTGGCGGCCCGGTCGGAGGCGTCGGTTGACGACTCCGCCTCTGGCGCTTGCGTGGCGTTGCTCGCCGCGTCGTCGGCCAACGGTGCGCTGGTGGTGCTCGCTTCGTCGGTAGGAGTCGCTTCGTTGCTGGCGGGTGTCGGCTCGTCCGGGACCTGATCACCCTGGGCCTCGACGTCCGACGACGGCACTGTGTAGTCGAACTCACCCGAGATGGGGTGACCGTCTTGCGAGGTCACCCGCCAGACGACCGCGTAGTTCCCAGGGGGTGCATCGGCCATCAACGGTTGGACAACGGCGGTGCCCTCGACCTTTGGAGCGCCGTCGGTGACGGTGCCTAGTGGGCCGGTTACGGTGACAAAACTACCGACAGAGGCGATGTCGCCGCTGAAGTCCATCTGTACCTGATCCGGAGGGACCTCTACGGTGGCCCCGACAGCAGGCTCGGTGCCCGTCAGTTCATCGTGCGCTGTTGCCATTGACACCGGCCCGTACACCGCCACGGCAGCCGCCATGGCGAGGGCCGTCCATCCGCGCCGCCACGGGGCGCACCTGGTCGTCATGACCCCAGTGTATTGAGCGTGGCAACCCTGGTTGCACTACCGGTGGACTAGAACCCGGACTCGGTCTGCTTCGGGTAGTACTTCGCGTACTTGCGCACGTAGTTGGTCTTGGCCGCGGCGACGTACAGCTTGCGCTTGAAGGAGTCCTTGTTGACCAGAGGGTGGAAGACGCCTTTGCGGGTCACCCGTTTGACCAGGAGTTTCTGCTCCGGGCTCAGGTAGCGGCGCAGCAAGAACAGTGGCAGCACGCAGTAGAGGATTTCGTTGCGAACGACGACCTGGTCGTGCGGCGCCTTCTGGATGAGGTCGGTAGTGATGAATTCGGCCACGTTGGCCCCAGCGGCCGTGACGTAGAAGTTGTTGCGACCGATCCGCGGGTTCATTTCGAAGAACTTCATCACGCCGTCGCGCGGGTCGAGTTTGACGTCGAAGTTCGCAAATCCGCGGTAATTAACGTGTTTAAGCATGCGCTCGGCCTGGGCCATCAGCTCCGGGTAGGCCGTGGTGACCATGGCGGCGGGGTTGCCGATCGCCAGCGGCTGGTGCTCCTGCAGCAGCACCTGAGCGGTCGCCAGCAGCGTCGCTTCCCCAGATTGATCCATGTAGACCGTGATGGAGCGCATGGCCGTGTCGTCACCGGGGATGAGCTCCTGGACGACGAACCGGTCGCGAAAGCCTGCGTTGCGCACCCGACCGAAAACCTCGACGAGTTCTTCGGGCGAATCGATCTTGTAGATCTTGTTCTTACCTTCGAACTTCAACCCTTCGTATGCCGCGCCGACCGCCGGCTTGGCGACAACAGGGAAGGTCAGATTGACCGTGTCGGGCGCCCACGTGGAGTCGTCTGCACCGCTGAAGTCCTGGATCAAGGTGCGCGGCGTCGGGATGCCGAGCTCACTGCATACGCGGTCGAATTCGATCTTGTCGGCGACCATGTCAAGGACGTCGGAGTCGACCGACGGCACGACGTACCACTGCTTCAACCAGTCGGCCTGCTCGCTGAGCATCCGAGAGAACGAGTCGGCGTTGGACAACAACAACGTCGTGCGACCAGCAGCTTTGCGCTTAACGCCCTGCCGTTCTAGCTCGTCAAGGGTGTCCTGACGCTCGGCCTCGTCGCCCAGCTCCACCGTTTCAATGAACCGTGAATGGGCGATCGGGCCAGCGACGACCCGGGAGATCACGGTGCTGCTGATCCCGTAGCGCTCGTTGAAGGCGCGGGCCAACGCATAGATGCCGATGTCGGTGCCTAGCAGCACGACGTCGAAGTCAGGGTCGGTCGCGGACGTGGTCTGGTCGGTCATGGGGCTCCAGGCTGAAGTGCGTTTGGGACTAGTGTGCGTTCATGCCAAGCCTACCCGCAGCCGAACTGCCTGGATAAGTTCCGGCTGGCAACCGCCGGTTACCCACGTCGATGGAAGACCGCCGTTTGGCCGTCACCGGTGTTGCCAGTTTCGATGTCAACCCGGCTTACGCCCTCGGCCAACTCCTGGGACCGCTCATTTTCTCTACTCCCTTCGCCATGCTTGGGTTCGTCATGATGCGGACACCCACGGGCCTGATCTCGGGTCGCGGAGCCTCGTCACCAGCAGTAACGTGCGGTGAATCGCGCAGACGCGGGCCTAGCATCTGCCATTTTTCCGATAGGTGGATGGGTCAATGGAGACCATGGAGCCGGCATACAGCGCAGGGGTGTTGCTACTTATTGCGGGGCGCCGTCGCAGTTCTTCTCGTGCTGATCATCAGCCTCAAGATGCACGCCTTCGTGGCATTGGTCTTGCGATCTTTGCCCTGGCCTTGTTGCTATGGGTGGTCATCCCGTGACCTCTGACGAGCCGTCGACGGGGTTGCCCTCGGGCCCGCGCCCACTGCATATCGTGGTGATGGGCGTCTCGGGCTCAGGCAAAAGCACCATTGGCCGCGCGATAGCCGACCGTCTCGGCTGGGACTTCGCTGAGGGCGACGACTATCACCCGCAGGCCAACGTCGACAAGATGGCCGCCGGTCGACCCTTAGTGGATGAAGACCGGTGGCCGTGGTTGCAGGAGTTGGCTCAATGGACGTCGGAGCACGACGGTGAGGGACGCTCGACGGTTTTGACGTGCTCCGCGCTGCGGACGGTCTATCGAGACATCTTGCGTCGGGGAGGCAACACGTTCTTCGTTCACCTCACGGGCGACAAAAATTTACTGATGGAGCGTATGCAGGGACGCGACCACTTCATGCCGCCCTCCATGCTGGAGTCCCAACTCGACACTTTGGAGCAGCTTGGGGACTACGAAGACGGCATGGTGCAAGACGTTATCAACCCACCGTCGCGCATCGCTGCAGTGGTGGCCGCCCAGCTCGATCTAGCCTGATTCGCGGGCCGTGGGTGAATGCAGTTATTCGGTGGTGAGGGCCCCGTGCTCGGCCACCACGTGGCCGCCGAAAATCACGGTCCGGTCGTGTGGGCGATCCATCACCGCTGATGTCGGCGTTTCGGCGTCGATCAGGTTGAGGTGGGCTGGGTCGCCCGGTTCGAGACCCGGCCGATCCTGCACCGACGTGAGGCGTGGCCCGCTTGGCTCCATGATGCTGGCACCGCCGACGGTGGCGACGGCGAGGGCATGCTCGATCTGGCTGTCTGACCGGAAGCCACTGGTAAAAGCCAACTGCCACGTGCGGTCCAGCATGTCTGCGTTGCCGTAGGGAGACCAGTAGTCGCGTTGGCCGTCTTGGCCTAGACCGACCCGCACGCCAGCCTCGGTGAGCGCCAGCAGCGGGATGCCTTGACCACCGCCGGGAGCGACGGTGGCCGTGGCGATGTCGGAGTCGGCGAAAGCCTGCACGAGGTCGTTCGCCACTGATTCGCTGCTATCCCACAGGCCGTAACCGTGGGATATCAACACCCGTCCCTGCATGCCCAGAGCTTTGGTGCGCTCGATGATGAGGTTGGCGCTGAATCGGCCGAGGTCGGCGGGTTCGTGCAGGTGTATGTCGACAGGGAGTTGATACTTTTCGGCCAGTCCAAACACGATGTCGAGGTGGCGCACCGGGTCGCGGTCCAACAAGCAGGGATCGATCCCGCCCACGACGTCCGCCCCCGCCTTCAGCGCATCCTCGAGAACCTGCGGCGACCCCTCCTCACGGAGCAGGCCAGCTTGAGGGAAGGCGATGACCTGCATCTCGCATCGGTCTCGGTGTGTCTCTCGGGCAGCCAGGACCGCTTCGAACCGTTCGAGCCGACAATCGACATCGACTTGGGCAAAAGCTACGAACGCGGGTTGCCCCGTGAGCAATCATCCGGCCCAGGGTGTCGGACACCCGCTGGGTGATGCCTACCTCGGCGTCGCGCCAGTGGGCGCGGTCGTTGAGCATCATTCCCCATACGCCGGGAGCGCCGGTATGCGGGCGGAAAGGGAGCCCGATGCGGGTGGAATCCAGATGCACGTGAACGTCGGAGAAGGTCGGCAGCGCAATTCGGTCACGCCCGTCAATGATGTGCGCGTCATTGGCGGGCCCGGCGAGCGGGCGGTTGGTCCCGGCTGAGGCTTCGCCGATCGCTCCGTCGTGCAGAGCTACGTCGGTGATGAGGCCATCTCGAACTCGGATGTCGGACGAGGGGCCACCCCACGGCCGGCAGCGCCGGACGATGACCGAACCAGACGGCATACCAGCTGTCACTCTTCCGGGTTTTGTCGACGCTGGCCGGTCATGCGCGTCGATCGTTCGGCTTCGGCCGTGGCCTTGGCGGCTTCTTCGCGGGCTCGGCGCAGCGCCTCGTTGGGGTCCTCCAACTCGGGCATGTCCACCTCAATCCCCGAGGTAGGGCTCTCGGCGTCGTCGCGCAATCCGGCCGGGGGACCGTCGAGTGAGGCGCCGTCGTCATTGCTTCCGCCGCCCAACGCGTTGCCGATGCCAGACAGGGCCTTGGTGAGCTCGGTGGGCACGATCCACATCTTGTTGGACTCGCCTTGAGCGATCTGCGGCAGCATCTGCAGGTACTGGTAGGCCAGCAACTTGCTGTCGGGGTTGCCCTTATGGATGGCGTCGAAGACCTGCAAGATTGCGCGGGCTTCACCTTGAGCTTCGAGAATGGCCGACTGGGCGGTGCCCTCTGCGCGCAGAATCTGAGCCTGCTTCTCGCCCTCAGCCGTCAGGATCGACGACTGCTTGACGCCCTCGGCGTTCAGAATGGTCGCGCGGCGGTCACGCTCGGCCCGCATCTGCTTTTCCATCGAGTCCTGCACGCTCGCGGGCGGGTCGATGGCCTTCAGTTCGACGCGGTTGACGCGGATGCCCCATCGGCCGGTCGCGTCGTCAAGCACCCCGCGCAGTTGGCCGTTGATTTGGTCGCGGCTGGTCAGTGTCTGCTCAAGGTCGAGGGAACCGATGACGTTACGCAGCGTGGTGACGGTCAACTGCTCGATGCCCTGGATGTAATTGGCGATCTCGTAGGTCGCCGCTTTCGGGTCCGTGGGTTGGAAGTAGATGACCGTGTCAATCGAGACCACCAAGTTGTCGCTGGTGATCACCGGCTGCGGCGGGAAAGAAACGACCTGCTCGCGCAGATCGACGACCGCCCGAGCCTTGTCGATGAACGGCACCAAGATGTGCAGCCCGGCGTCCAGGGTGCGGCTGTAACGACCGAGGCGTTCGACGATCACCGCGCTGGCCTGCGGCACGATCCGGATTGCCTTAGCAATCGCCGTGGCGATGAAGAGGACCAGAAGGACGAGAACGACATACAGAGCGATTTGAGCGGGGTCGATGTCCATGGGGTGGGCTCCTCTAGTTGATTTCCGGCGGCTGCGCGGTGACTACCGCAGTCGCCCCTTCAATACGGATGACGTCGACCATCTGACCGGGGGCCAATTCCTGGTGGGGGTCGGCGGTGCGGGCGGTCCATTCCTCGCCTCTGAGTTTGACCATGCCGGCACGGTCCGTGACGGTGATCAGCACCTCAGCGCGCTGGCCGACGTTGGCGTCGGCGTTGGTGGTCGGGGCAGGGCCGGTGAGTTTGAGACGTCGCAAAAGCACCGGACGAAGCGCCACCAGCAACAAGACCGCAGCAATGACAAAGGCGATGACTTGGACGGGGAACGAAGCGCCGAAGAAGGCCACGGCTGCCGCAACCAGGGCCGCAGCGGCCAACATGGTGAAGACGAGGTCGAGCGAGGCGATCTCGATCAAACCCAATATCAGGGCAGCGCTGGTCCACCACAGCCACTGGGTGTCGCGTAGCCATTCCATGGGACCTCTTTCGCCGGTCTGCCCATGGTAGGCCCCATCTATTTGGGCACTATCGGAGCCTCACCACAAGCCGCTGGCTTGCAGCCTTCGGGGGACCGCGGGGGATGCCACCGCAGATAGATGGCCAGTCTCGGGGTGCTTGGGCGCCGCTGTGTCGGACGAGGGAGCGGCGGCGTGTGCGGCCGAAGAGCCCAGGGCGCGCGCCAAAATGTCGAACACCTGGTTTGTCTCGATCAAGAAGGCGTCGTGACCGTAGGGCGACTCGATCGTTGCCAGCTCTCGGCACGCCGGTGCTTGGGCGATGACAGCCCCGTCGGTGGGAGTGAAGAGGCGGTCCGAACTGACGACGGCGACGGTCAACTCGGCGGTGATCCGGCGCAGCGCAGTCTCGACTCCGCCCCGGCCCCGACCGACGTCATGACTGTTCATGGCTTCGGTCAACACGACATACGAGTTGGCGTCGAAGCGACGCACCAACTTGCGGCCGTGGTGTTGCAGATACGACTGCACTGCATACCGACCGCCGACAGAAGGTTCTTCGCCTAACTGGGGGGCAGCGCCGAAGCGATCGTCAAAGTTGCCGGCGCTGCGATAGGTCGCGTGGGCAATCTGCCGGGCGACCTCGAAGCCATTGCGCGGGCCGGGGCCCGGGTAGTAGTCCCCACCGGAGAACCCTGCGTCGCCACGGATTGCGTACAACTGAGGAGTAGCCCAACCGATCTGATCGGCCGTGGCAATAGCGCTCGTCGCCAGGGCAACGCACCGACGAACACGACCCGGATAGGTCGCGGCCCACTCGATGGCCCGCATCCCACCCATTGACCCGCCGATCACCGCAGCGAGGGTGCCGACGCCGAGGACGTCGAGCAACGCAGCCTCGGCTGCGACCTGATCGCGGATCGTGAGATGAGGGAAGCTCGACCCGTAGGGGCGACCGTCGGGTGCTGGACTGCTCGGCCCAGTGGACCCCCGACATCCACCGAGGACATTGGGGGCGACGATGAAGTGCTTCTGCGGGTCGAGCACCCGACCGTCGCCAATCAATCCCGGCCACCACCCAGGTGTGGGCTGGCCTGGGCCCGCCTCACCGACGACATACCCGTCGCCGGTGAGGGCGTGCAAAACCAGGACGGCGTTGTCGCCAGCCTCGTTCAACCGGCCCCATGTGTGCACCGACATCCGCGCATTACGCAGCGTCTGACCGGCTTCGCATGTGAAGTCGCCGATCACCAGCGATCGCACCCGAGCGGCGGGCACAGGCGCAGGTCTCGGTGCCAATGGGGCCGGCGAACTCATCAGGAGGCTTTGGCGGCGATGAACCCGGTGCTGAGGTCGGCCAGGATGTCGTCGATGTGCTCCAGGCCCACGGCCAGACGCACCAGGCCCGGTGTCACACCGGCGGCCAACTGCGCCTGCGGGCTCAACTGAGAGTGGGTGGTCGAAGCCGGGTGGATCACCAGCGAGCGGACGTCACCGATGTTGGCCACCAGCGAGTGCAGTTCAAGCGCCGAGATGAACGCCTTGCCAGCCTCGGCCCCGCCGGCGATCTCGAAAGCCAAGACCGCACCGGCACCTGCAGGCAGATAGCGCTGCGCACGCTCGTACGACGGGTGGCCGGGCAAACCGGCATACGACACGGACTCGACCTGATCATGCTCTAGCAGCCACGTGGCGACGGCGTTGGCGTTCTCGACGTGGCGCTCCACCCGAAGCGATAACGTCTCGACGCCCTGGGCGATCAGGAATGCGTTGAACGGCGAAGCGGCCGGCCCGAGATCCCGCAGCAACTGCACGCGAGCCTTGAGGATGTAGGCCAGGTTGGCACCGAGCGCACAACCGACACCGAGGTCACGCGCATACACGAGGCCGTTGTAGCTCTCGTCTGGGGTGTTGAAGTTCGCAAATCGCTCGGGGTCCGCAGCGAAGTCGAAGTTGCCACTGTCAACGATAACGCCAGCGATCGAGGTGCCGTGTCCGCCAAGGTACTTCGTGGCCGAGTGCACCACGACGTCGGCGCCGTGCTCAATCGGACGGCACAGGTACGGCGACGCGACGGTGTTGTCGATGATGAGCGGGACACCGACCTCGTGGGCCACGTCGGCGATCGGCGCGATGTCGAAGACGTCGCTGCTCGGGTTGGAGATCGTTTCGCCGAAGAAGGCCTTGGTGTTGGCTTTGCTGGCGTCTTTCCACTGCTGCGGGTCACTCGGGTCCTCGACGAACGTGACCTCGATGCCCCACTTGGGCAAGGTGTGCGCGAACAGGTTTTGCGTGCCGCCGTAGAGGCTGGGGGAGACGACGATGTGGTCACCGGCCTCGGCCACGTTGAGGATGGCGAGCGTGACCGCCGACTGTCCTGAGGCCACGAGCAGACCGCCGACGCCACCTTCGAGGTCAGCAATACGGTTCTCGACAACCTCGCTGGTGGGGTTGGTGATGCGGGTGTAGATAGGGCCGAGGTCGGACAGCGCGAAACGGTTCGCGGCCTGGTCGGCGTCGTCGAAGACGAACGAGGTCGTCTGGTAGATCGGGAGGGCGCGGGCACCAGTAGCCGGGTCGGGGGTCTGACCGGCGTGGATCTGGCGGGTGGCAAATGAGTACGACATGTGAGGACTCCAGATAAGAGATGGGGCTGGGGCAGCCTGCCGCTGGGGGCGTGGCGCAGATTTCAGGGGGTGCTACGAGGGCTCACGCGCTCGCCGGGGCGCCGAGCAACGACGTCAGAGGTCGCTGGTCAGCTG
>JBBQNO010000096.1:0-8712 GCA_038330045.1 Actinomycetales bacterium
CCCGACCTGCTTGGCGCCGGCGCGACACCCGTGCTGGTCGAAGGACCGATGGACGCACACGCCGTGACCCTCGCCACAGGCGGCACCCACGTCGGGCTCGCACCGCTCGGGACCGCACTCACCGAAGACCAAGCAGCTCAAGTCGCCACCTATGACACCGCCCCGGTAGTAGCCACCGACGCAGACCTGGCCGGGCGCATGGCGGCCGAAAGAGACCACTGGCTGCTCTCCCAACACAACCTCGTCCCAGTCATGGCTTCCCTTCCACCGGGTATGGACACCGCTGACCTGCTCGAGCAGCGTGGCCCGACCGAGCTGACAGCAGCCCTGAAGACAGTCCTGCCCCTAGCCGGTGTGCTCCTAGACGAGCGGCTCACCAACCTCCCCGCGAGTGTTGCGCTCGCCGAGGCAAGCACCGTCCTGGCCACGGACACCCCACAACGATGGGATGCGGGGTGCGCGACCATCGCCACCCGGCTCCACGTCCCCGAAGACCACGCACGCCAGGCCCTCGCCTATGCCGTGCGAGCGTGGAACCAGAACCCTCGCCCACAAGTAACCGATCAACTCAGCCGAATCCGTGAAGTCAGAGCACGGCTGGAGCCTGCCGCAACACAAACCCCCGAACAGCGGTGGTCCCCCATCGCCGCGGAACTCGACCCCCGCCTCCCCCAGCAAGACGACTGGCCCGCTCTCGCCCAAATGATGCAACACCTCCACGACAACGGCCACAACGTTCACTCCCTCACCCGGCAAACGATCACCGAAGAACCACTGGCGTACCCGCCCGCCCAAGACCTGCGCTACCGCCTCGCCGTCATCGCACCGCCGATGCCCAACGCGGTGGCTGCCCGCGAATCTGCGCCCCGCCCCGGGGGCGCACAGCACACCCGTCGCATGAATCATCCCACCCGCTCACCCTCACCCACATCACTTCACCGTTGACCGATGGCGCGGATGCCACGAGCACGAGGGAGATATTGCTGCTCATACCGGTGATACGTGACGGGATGCGGCGGGGGCGCGATGATCCCGATCACTGCGTGGAATGCGTCGCTGCACTAAGTCGCTCCCCTGCGTGATCCGAATCGGCCAACGCTCGTTCCACTTACCGAGATCGTTAGCGATACCGCACGCTTGCTACGTGTGAGCCCGTGGTCACGCCGGTCCCCTCCCGGGTGCACCGTTCTCACATGGTGCGGATCCCCCGGTGGCACCACGAGTGTCCCCTAGGCGGAGCTAGCCGCCTCGAACCCAAGGCGCGCCAGACTTGACAGTCATACGCGGCAGAAAGACGCACTCCAGTCCGGTAGGCCCGCGCCAACGAGCACGGATCGAGTCGGTACTTCTTTAGCCGCGATCCACCTCCACGGACAGCGTGGTGGCGCCACGACTCACCCAGAAGACGACCAGCCCAAGGCGTTTACGCCCGTGCTCTGGGAGTCGATCGACGAGGCCCCGATACTGTCGGTGCGCTGGGAGGGCGAGTGCGTATGTCGCATGTGGATCATCCATCCTCTGGAAAAGTTCGCCTAGGGCGCCGAGGAAATAGTTCACTTGCTGGGCTCCGGCAGCCGCGACTTGGCCTTTGGCTTCAATCACGTATCGGTCACCGCGCGGGTGTTTCGCATCAATGTCGATACCTCGAGTCCGACCCCAGGCCACCGCAACGACGTACCCCTCGGAGACGAGGTGGGCTTGGACAGCCCGCTTCACTTCGTCCTCCGTGATGACGGGAGACCCTAGGGGCAGAGTCTGCGGCTCGGCAGGGACGTCGGGGGGCGGCGAAAAGAGGGCCGTTGCCTCGTTGACGATCTTGCCGTCCACGCCCTTGTAGCGACGGAGGTGGCCCTGCGCGGCCAGCTTTCGCGCCGTGGTACTGATCGTTTGCCTAGCACTTACGTCGAGATCCATCGCGAGAGCGTCGTCGTCGAGCGGACCGGCAACCCGGATGGCCTGGAGCAGGCGTTCAGCGATGGTAGCCACACGGACACCATCGCAGCCGCCGCCGACAGTGCACGCCTTCCCCTGGCATGACCCCCAACGTTGGTGGCCGGATCGCGGCGGTATGACGCGGCACGTCGGATCGCGGCAGGGGAAATCACTACCTGCGTGCTCAGGTCGCGATGTTGGAATTCCCTGCTTCAATCCAGGGTTGTCGGTGCGTTCGACCATGATGGGAGCATGCGCAACTTGAAGGTCGACCAACTGCCATCGTGTCTGTCTGGGGTTCGGGCGGCGGCGTGTTGATCCTTGGCGCGACAGCCGACGACAAGGGGGCGCAACTGGAATTCTTGATCCGGCAGGCCCTGGAGACTCAGGGTTACGTGAGGGTGCGGGGCAACGTGGTGAGAGCTGGCGGCAACGAGCTGGATGTGACTGCCGAGCGTGAGTCGCCTCTTCTCGGGGGGTCGGTGGTCACACCGTTGATGTGCGAGGCGAAGGCCTACGCGGATCCGGTCAATATGCCCAGTTGGCAGAGATTCCTCGGGAAGTTGCTCATTGAACGCTCGAAGGCCCCTTCCACGATCGGCATGCTTGTGGCACTCAACGGGGTCAACGGGAACGTGTCAGGGAGCTACGCAGACCTCGCTGAGAACGACGCGTCATTGTTCGTATTTCAGGGGTCCGATCTCGAGCCTGCCGCGCGTGGAGCGGGCGCGTTGGCAGAGTTGGCTGACGTGTTGGCGCTGACGGAAGAGCAGTTCTTGCGTTCGCCGCTCCAGGCTGAAGTGGCTTATCACGGCGGGTTGCATTACTGGGTCGTGCGATGGCCCGGGTCGGAACAATATTCTGTGGTGGATGCGCGAGGCATGATGCTCCCGTCGCAGGAAGTGGACCGACTCCGCCCGGCATTAGAAGCCACGGTTTCAGGGGAACTACTTGGGACTGACGAGGCTCGTGCAGAAATGCAAGCCCGACACAATTCGCGGTTGGCGGCGATGGGTCGACTGTTCGGGTCTGGGGTCCGAGGGTCGCTGTCTCTTACGGGCAAGGACGCCGAGGTGGCGGAAGTTCTCGCGGCGGAGCCATTCTGCGAAGTCAAGGCTGGGATCGTTCGGCTCAAGGAACCCCGAGATCTCGATGCAACAGCGGCCTCTCGTCTCATTCGTAGCATGTTCGAAGACGTCGTGAAGGTGCGTCGTCTCGGATTCATGAAGGACCATGGTCACGACCCCTACGTGTTGCGCTTGATCGAACTGTTGCCTGAGTTACAAGCTGGTTTCACCGTTAAGGGCGAGGATTTGGAGACCCTACAGGCGATCGCGCCGCAATTTCCGTCGGTGTGGATGACCCTCGCGACGCAGATCGAGATGATTACTACGCATCGCGCGAAGCAAATAGCCCACGCAGAGGACGTCGAGAGCGGGGCCCTGGTCGGGGATGCGGCGGAAGAGTCGGACCGGCACAGCTTCTGGGAAGCGATCATCCGTGCAGTGGAGTCGGACTACTCGAACGAGCGGCTTCGCGGCTTCTTGTACGACTACATGGAAATAGCCGAGTTGCAGACCACGATCGAGTTCGTAGTTAAGGGCAAGCGCGGACCGCTAGGCAAGCCGGTCATTACCCAATATCGCAATGCTGTTCGACAGTTCACGGACGAGTCGTGGTCGGAGCAACCGCCCGAACCGATCTACATCCTGGTTCGCTTACTCCCGTCCGTGGAGCAGCCTTGGGACTCGGAACACTCCGAACCTGAGTTCCCACTCGACGGTGACTGACGTAGAAATCAATCGGTGGGCCCCTCCTGCTTATTCAGCGGCTCGCGCGCGGCGCTGTCACGGTCCCGGGTTGAGGCACAGTCGCGCGCTTCGAGGTCAGCGTCTCGCCCGCGCGCTCGGAGCGGCGCGAGGAACGTCCAGACGCTGCACGTGAACACGAGCGCCGACCTCGAGGGCGTCTACTGCCCCCTCGTTCAGCTTTTCTGCCACTGTCTTGGGGTCGAGCTTCTTCACCTGCAACAGGCTTGTGTCGATGCCAGCAGCGCACACACCACGACCAGGTCGTCGGCGTTGCGAATGAGGAGGTCGGGTGCACACGGGGGTCAAGCTGCGTCTTTCTGGGCGGAAAGCCGCAGTCGCCATAGTTGAACAGGGGCAAACATCTCGCTGAGGCGGTCAATTGCGTGAGGACTGGGATAGCGCGCCTGCTCTCCAGCGACATCGAGGGGATTAGCGTGGCCGGTCGGTGTTCACGGGGGGTGCACGAAATGGCCTTTTGAGAAGTCAGGGAGGGAAAGTGCAAACCAGTAAAACCTGGGCCACTATGTCGCAAGTGAGGATGGGGTCCTAGTGAGCGCTCCGCAGGGGCGACGTTCTGGGGTTTGAATGCAAGACGCCAGTTCCGTGATTTCTATCTGACTTGGCCAGCTCGGGAAGCCGTGTCGAGCCGCAGAATTCGCAACTGAGACAAGCGGCTGTTACCGTTCTCGCACCTATCCAGAGCGGCCGAGAGACTTGGCTCACCGACGCTGCAGCAACCCCCCGCGTGTGCGGGTGTGGGTGCTAACACCAAGCTGATAGAGGAGCGTTTCATGCGTCATCACAAGCCTGCCCGCCGGCCTGAACGAATCCCGCAACGTCACCTGCGGCGCCTGACCCAGGCATGCCTTACATCCTCGCCGCTGTCACTTTCCTGACCCTCCACCACCAGCGCCCTCAAGACTCGCCTGTCCGGGCTGCGCCGACCTCAGGTCTCTGACTGTGGGGGTAGGAGCGCTACCCGCAATACACTCGCACGCTCCCCGGAGCCGCCTGCTGAATCACTATTGCCAGCCCGCGAGGTGGCGGGCATGACTGATCACCCACCAGATGTGAAGGACACCGATGACTACCGAATCCCCGATCCTGACGACCGATCCCATCCCGCGGCTCAAGCACGTCCGCTCCACCGGAACTTGGCAGGGCAGGATGACCACCCAGGCCGAGGTCAGGGCCTTCGATCCGTTTTTCATCGGTGAGCCTGTCCCGGTCGGAGGGGACGACAACGCACCCACCCCGATGGAGTACGTCGCGGCCGCGCTGAACGGTTGCTTGGCCGTGGTCGTCGAGACCGTTGCCGCCGAGCGCGGCCTCCGGCTGACTGCGCTCACTGTGGACACGGACGCCACGATGGACACTCGTGGTTTCGCCGGAACTGCCGACGTCCCCCCTTACTTCACGCACGTCCGCATCGTCCTGACCCTGACCATCTTCGCCTCGGCCGACGAGGTCCGCCATCTGCGTACCGCTGTCGAGGGGCGGTGCCCAGCGCTCACGCTGATCACTGCCGCCGGTGTGCCGGTCGACGTCCAGTGGGCCCACCTGTCCGACAGCGACACCACCGTGGCTAGCGTGGGCCCGCGCGTGCAGGACCGGACATGACCACCGTCGGCGTGTGGACCCTCGCACTGGCGCTGGCCTACACCCTGTTCCTCATCGTCGGAGGACGCCGCCTCGGCGCCCGGTCCACCGCTCAGGGAAGCTACTTCGTCGGAGGCCGCAGTTTCAGCGCGATGACCGTGGCCTTCTGCATCACCGGTTTGTTTTCCGGGTCCTCCTTCATCGCGATCCTCGAGCTGTCCTACCGCACGGGCATCTCCGCGGCCTGGTACGGGGTAGCCGAGATCACCCAAATCCTGCTCATCGCCACGCTCTTGGTCGGACCGTTGCGCCGGCGTCTCGTCGTGACCGTCTCGGGACTGATCGGTGACCGGTTTGGCCGCACCGCACGTGGGTTGGGCGGGGCCATCACTGCGTTCACCTTCCCCATGTGGTCTGTGGCGACCGCCATCGCCTTCGCCACCGCATTGAGCGCTGTCACCGGATTGTCTATCGATGGTTCCGTGGTGTTCACCGCAGTGCTCCTGCTGGTGTTCTTGTGGGGAGGGGGGATGCAGTCCGTTGCTTTTACCCAGACCGCGAACTGTGCAGTCTTCGCTCTCATGCTCGCCGTCGGTACGGCTGCTGTCCTCATCGACCCGGGGTGGTCGGCGCTGACCAACCTGTCCGTCACTGCCCCACAACTGGCCGACCCTACGAGCGCCGGCATCCCACTGATCGTGGCCTGGTTCGGCACCTTCGTGGTCAACGTCATCCTCGCCCAAGCCGCCTTCCAGATGGCCATGTCGTGTCGTACCCCTGAGGAAGGACGGGCCGGAATGGTGTGGGCGGCAGGGCTCGCCATGCCCTTCATCGTGCTCGGCGTCGCGGTCGGCGTTGCGGCAGCGCTGACCGTGCCAGGAGAGCAGCTCGGACTGCTCGGCGCCGCCCGGTACGTCGCCGAAGTCCTTCCCGCCCCTGTTGCCGCGCTCTTCTTTCTTGGGTTGTGGGCCTGTGCACTCGGATGGGGCGCGCCCTGCCAGTTCTCCGGCGCCACCAGCTTGGGACGTGACGTAGGCAGCGCGCTCAACCCGTCAGCGACCGAGGATGACCTCATCCGCTATACCCGATGGTCCCTAGTGCTCCTGACTGGCCTGATGATCCTTTTCGGCCTGCTGCGCACCGAACAGTCGGCATGGTGGAACATCCTGGCCTGGACTCTTCGCAACGGGGCCACCCTGGCACCCGTCCTCGCCGTGCTCTTCTGGCCCGCAGCCACACGACTGTCTGCGCAAGCGGCGCTGGTCATCGGGTTCCTTGCCGGGCTGAGCTGGTACCACCTCGGAGACTGGGACCCCACGATGTTCCACTACGGCATCCACCCCGTCTGGGTCGGCATGAGCCTCAACATCACCACCCTGCTCCTGGTGACTATGACGACATCGACGTGGCGATTGGCCACCCGCCCCGCGCACCGGCGCCGTGGCGCTCTGGCCCTCCTTTCCGCCCTCGTCCTAGCCGCCGTCACCGTCGCCACCTGGGACCTGCTACACCCCCTTGGGCTCTCCGGCCTTGCCATCTTCACCGTCGTCGTGCTGACGGCCATCGCCGCATTCCAGCTGGTCCGGCAACCATCGTCAATCCAGCCAACAGGGAGCAGAACTGTGGACCACCCCGAAGAAGGAGTCCAGGCCGCAGAACCTTCCACGACCAGAGCCACCATCTGATAACGCCAGCGCGCACGACACCAGCGACTCCTCCGCCGACCTGCGCGTGTCGAACCGGACATCGTCCGGCTCATAGACAGCCATCGGCTGGTCGTCGAGCACCACCAGCACCCCGCCCACCGATATGGCGCAGAATGCCCCCGAAGACCCCTTCAAGGGGCGAGCGGACCGGGTCTGAATCCCGACTTGGGCGTAAGTGATGCGCTGATTCGGCGATCGAGTGTTTCGCTCACACGCTCCTTGCGCGTGGCGCGGGAAGTACGGCTTGGTGCATTGCCCCGACCACTGCAACCTCGACACGCCCAATCTGGGCGAAATGGGCGCGCTGGGTCAGCACCACCGGGGGAATGGCCCTATTTGATTTTTGCTGCTGTGATGAGGCTGCTCGTGGCCAGTTCAGGTACGCGCTGATCGCTACACAGCGCTTAGTCGCAAACTTCTCGATGGTGGAACTCGGTTTACTTTCTAGTTGTCCTGCACGCGAATACGCGAACACCGGGTCGGTCGGCGTGTCGCTGGCGCAGCCGGTGCGCCGACGGGCAAGATGCAGGGCATCGCGAATGGCAAAGGTATAGCTGTCGCACCTGCGCTGGCTGTCCCAACCAAGTGCGACTTCGGGCCTCGCCTGGAGTCGTGCTTCGTTGCGTCCGTAGGTCCGTTGTTCCTGAGGTCATCGCCAACCACCAGTGGCCGTGGGCGAGGCGTCTGTGGAGGCAGCCAGACGCGCCACCTCCAGACGGGCCAGGCCTGGCTTATGAGCCTCCCTGTTGTGCCGCCAGTTGTGCGACCTGCCGCAAGTATGGGCGTCGGCCCTTTAGGCTCGGCACGTGCTCGTCCCCGTCAAACCCGAGGCCATCCGCCATGCCCGCGAAACCGCGGGTCTGACTCAGCATCAATTGGCGCGCGAGATTGGCATCGCAGGTGGCGAGCGGATCTCGAAATGGGAACTCGGCACGGCGGTCCCTCGACTGCATATTGTCTCTGCCATGGCGCGCGTGTTGAACGTCGAACTGGAAACGTTTCTTGCGCCAGGCTGGCAATTGACTGGTATCGCGCGGCTGCGTGCCTCCCAAGAACTCAGCGTCACCGCTGCGGCCAAGGAGTGCCACGTGTCAGTTGCGACGTACGAGCGGTGGGAGAAGGGCGGAACGCTGCGCGGACCAACTGGAGGGTCTCTGGCTCGGCTCGCAAAGGTCATGCAAGTCAGCGAACAGGAAGCTGCAGCAGCGTTTCAGCAGAGCAAGGGCCAGCGCTAGAAGCACCCCGACTTCGAGCGCGCACCAACGACACACCAGAAGAACCAGCGCGAAACATAGCCTGTTCTGACGTTAAACGCCTAGTGGATAATCGGCAACTATGTTACGTTTTGCGCACCAACACGTATGTGTCTTGTCCTAGTTGGTGGACAGAGCGCGCCACGGCATTGCCATCTGAGAGCACGTAATTGCCTGCACCGTGACAAGAGAGAAGGGAGCATGACATGCGCCAGGTGACTGGGCTTTCGATTGCTGCAGTGATGGTTGTGCTTGCGTTGGCCGGTTGTGATTCGGCGGAAGAGCCGAGTCCCGCAACGTCAGCGCCTGCGCAGAGCACCAGCCCGGCAACAACGAGCCCTGACGACGTCGTCATCACTTCGTCGGGGCCGGTAGAAGCTGAGCCTGAAGACGCTGGGCAGCAGGCCGCAG
>JBBQNO010000097.1:0-8662 GCA_038330045.1 Actinomycetales bacterium
CGACGACGAAGCGTCAGGTCTCGTCCGGCTTGAGGAGATCCCGAGCGGCCACGGCGCAGAGCACGCCGCCACCGAGGGTCATCACCAACCCCGGCCCCGGAGCCCATCCGCCGACTCCCACGAGGGTGAAGACTCGACCGACCTGCCACACCGGAAAGGCGATCGCAACGACCGCCACCAATCCGGCCTGCACCAAGGCCACCATCCGAAAACGGAGCGGCAGCAAAGCACCGGCCAGAGCCAAAAGGCTGGCGTAGAAGGTCCATAGACCAGGCCCGCGCATTCCGATGACCGGTCCGACCGGAGTGTAGAGCCACGGTAGGAATGCACCCACCAAGAGCAGGACGGTCGCTAGCAATAGTCGTCGCTGCCCGCGCCGATGATGAGTCACAGCGGTGAGGCTACCGCTTGACGGATGCTCCCAACCTGGGAATGCTGAGACCTCACGTGGCGACACCGCAGTTGTCACTCTTTTTGTCTTGGAGTTGATGACGAGTGGATGCCGAGCACCGGGCCGCGTATTGGCGGCGGAATCTACGGCTCATGGCCGTCCTACTGACTATTTGGGCACTGGTGTCCTTTGGCGCAGGCATCCTGTTCGTGGATGTCCTCAACAAGGTGTCGTTCCTCGGTGCACCCCTGGGGTTCTGGTTCGCCCAGCAGGGCTCCATCGTCGTGTTCGTCCTCCTGATCGCCTTCTACGTGTGGCGGATGGACAAACTCGACAAAGAGTTTGGCGTCGAAGAAACTCCCAGCAAGGTCAACCCCTCATGAGCGACGTGCAGCTGTGGACGACCGTTTTTGTCGTGATCACCTTCAGCGTCTACATCTATATCGCCTACGCCAGCCGGGTCAGTGACACCGCTGGCTTCTACGTCGCAGGAGGCGGCATACCGGCCCCTGCCAATGGTGCGGCTGTTGCGGCCGACTGGATGAGCGCCGCGTCGTTCATCTCGCTTGCGGGCATCGTGGCGTTCTCCCAGAACGGGTATGCCGGATCGGTCTACCTGATGGGGTGGACCGGCGGATATGTGCTGCTGGCGCTGCTCCTGGCTCCTTATTTGCGCAAGTTCGGGAAGTACACGGTTCCGGACTTCGTCGGGGACCGTTACTCCGAGAGCGCCCGTATGGTGGCCGTGGTGTGCGCCATCGTGGTCTCGTTCGTTTACGTGGCCGGGCAGATGGCCGGCGCAGGCCTGGTGTTTCAGCGGTTCCTCGAGGTCGACAAGACCGTCGGGATCATCATCGGCATGACCGTCGTGTTCTTCTACGCCGTGCTCGGCGGCATGAAGGGCATCACTTGGACGCAGGTGGCGCAGTACAGCGTGCTCATCGTGGCCTACATCATCCCCGCCGTGGCTATCTCGAATCAGCTGACCGGCAACCCATTCCCCCAGATCGGCTTCGGCGAGATCCTGTCCGAGCTTGACGGTCTGCAGCAAGACCTGGGCATCGCCGCATACACCGAGGCCTTCACCCAGACCAGCCGCCTGAACATGGTGTTGATCACCGGCGCACTGATGTTCGGAACGGCCGGATTGCCTCACGTCATCGTGCGCTTCTACACCGCGAAGTCGGTGCGGGCAGCACGCTATTCGGCTCTGTGGGCACTCTTCTTCATCTCCTTGCTCTACACGACCGCCCCGGCCATCGGAGCTTTCAGCAAGTTCAACGTACTGAATCAATTGTCCGGCACGGAAGAATCGGCTGCACCTGGGTGGTACAACACCTGGAAGAGCGTGGGGTTGATCGAGTTCAACGACGTCAACGGTGACGGCTTGATCAACATCACCGGTACCGCCAGCGCTGCCAACGAACTTCTCATCAACAACGACATCGTCGTCTTGGCCGCTCCCGAAATCGCTGGACTCCCAGCACCGATCATTGGTCTGGTCGCCGCTGGGGGTCTGGCCGCCGCGCTCTCGACCGCCTCCGGTTTGCTACTGGTGATCTCTTCCTCGGTCGCTAACGACGTCTACTACAAGAAGATCAATCCGCAAGCGACCGACAAGCAGCAGTTACTGGTCGGTCGCATTGCTATGGCGGGCGCCATCGTCGTGGCTGGATACCTCGGCATTAACCCCCCGGGTTCGTGGCCCAGGTCGTGGCGTTGGCGTTCGGCCTTGCTGCCGCCAGCTTCTTCCCCGTTTTGGTGCTCGGAATCTTTTGGAAGAAGTGCACTGCTGCGGGAGCAACTGCTGGGATGGTCGCCGGGTTGGGGTCAACCTTGGCCTACCAACTGTGGACCATCGAGATCTACGGCAACGGCGCCGGATTCTTCGACATACCCGAAACTGGATTCGGCACCGTCGGCATGATCATCAACTTCGCGGTAACGATCATCGTTTCGCAATTCACCACTAAACCGACGCCTGCGATGCAGCAACTCATCGAGGAAGTGCGCTATCCGGGGCACACCAAGCTGACCGCTGCGCACGCCGCCGGAGAGATGCCCGAAGAGATCTGAAGCAGTTGTTCGCATCGGGTTGATCCCCGAGTTCGCATTCCCAGCTGCATACCGCCACTTGCGTGTAGCACTAAGGCCATCGGTGCTGCACCTTGTCATTCCCACAACTCGCCCGCGTCACGTTGTCACTGAGACAGATGACCCCAGCCTGCTGCGTCGTCCTAGCTGCGGAGGAGAGCCGTGCGAGGCTTGACCGTGCATTCGCACTGACGCTGCCCCCGCTTGGCTCAAGGGAGCGGCAGCCAACGAGCAACTTCGGCGACCGAAGACGTGCAGGACTTCGACCCGTCAGGGGTGCCGCTAGGACCTGACTCAAGAAATCTGTAGGCCGCCGTTGATGTCGTATGTCGCCGCCGTGATGTAGCCGGCATCCTCACCCATCAAGAACGTAATCAACGCTGCTATGTCGCGCACCGACCCAACTCGACCCATCAGCACATCTTTAGACATTAACGCCTTGCGCTCTTCGTCCAGCTTGCCGCCCATGATGTCCGTGTCCACTGGTCCTGGCGATACTGCGTTACAGGTGATGTTGTGCTCGCCCATCTCTCTGGCCAGCGCGCGGGTGAAACCGATAATTCCGGCCTTCGACGCGCTGTACGCCACCTTGGAGTAGGTGCCGCCACCCCTTTGCGCGGAGATCGACGACACGCTCACGATCCGGCCCAACTGCCGCTCGATCATCCCGGTCAACAACCGCTGGGTCACCATGAAGGTGCCGGTCATGTTGACGGCGAAGACCTTGTCCCACGCTTCGCGCGTCTCCTCCATAAACGTCGTCGGCGAGCTAATTCCGGCTAGGTTCACCAATCCCACAACCGGCGGTAGCGACGACTCGACCGCCTCGACGGCAGCAGCCACCGAATCCCCGTCCGACACGTCCGTTTCCATCCCGAGGGTCAACACGCCATAGCGCTCGGCGATGTCGGCGGCGGCAGCGGCGGCCTCCTCACCATCGATGTCCAAGATGGCTACCGCCCACCCTTGTTCAGCGAGCAGCGCGGCGGCGGCGCGCCCGATGCCCCGCTCCGAGGCCGCGCCAGTCAGCACAGCGGTCCGCTCGGTCGGCCAGGTCGATGTTTCAGTCATCTCGGTGCTCTCCTTGAATCGGTCGGCTTACGCAGGGAAGTGCTCTTAGACGTATGCACTGAGATTCTGGACAACCTCGAGAAGCGAGTCGTCGGCGCCCACATTTCCGGCGAAAACGACGTACGGGATGCCACGAGCAGGGCCGTCAACCGCCTCCCACAGGGACACCAACCCCGGAAGCATCGGCCCACGGACCACGGCATGCCGGATCTGCATACCGCGTGAAGCGACGTCGGATGAGGTAATGCCGCCTTTGGCCACCACGAACCGCGGCGGGGTCTGCGCCAACGTCCCAGCGACCACCTCCACAACCGCTTGCGACACCTTTCGGGCAATCCGCAGGCTCTCGTCTGGGTTGTCGGCCCTCTTTAACTGCCGGCTGGTATGCAGAATCACGTCGCCCTGGCGAAGGGCCGCACTCACCGTTTCAACGGTCTCCGCGACGTGCGACTCGCCGTCGGCGGCCAACGCTTCGACAGACAACTCGACAACGCGCGCTTGTGTGTGGCCGGCCATCAGCGCGTCCAACTGGCGAGTAGTCAGCGCTACGTGCGACCCGACGACGATCAATCCTCCCTGCGGATCGTCGTCCGAGTCCACAATCTCACCCGCCGTCAACGGAGGGTGAGCCTCTTGGCCGATCATGGCCCGCACGAACGGCGGACCGACTCGATACAGCAGGTGCTTGCCTCGCCGCTCGGCCTCGATCAACCCCAGCGCTAGCGCCCGAAGGTCGTGCTCGCTGACGATATCGACCACCACTGGCGTCAACCCGTGGGCGTCCATGAGCGCTGAGGCAATACCGTCGGAGCCACCGCGCACCACGTGCAGATCGAGCACGATGACCCCGCCCGCATCAATCCGGCCCTGCGTCTTCTCCTGCACCCAGTCGGCCAGATAAGAATGCTCGTAGCCGAACGTTGCATCGCCGGCGAACTCCGTCTCACCCACGGGCACCAGCGAACCGTTTTGCTCCACGTAGTGCACCCCACCGATCGTGACCCGCCCTGCGTCGGGGAATGCCGGGACCAACACGACGCCATCGGTGCTCGGGCCGCCGTGCTCGCTGATGGTCTCGGCGATGACATCGGTCTCCAGCGGATAGTGACCACGCAACGTCGAGTCGCTGCGGCTGACAAAGGTGAGCTCGACGCCGATGTCGTCCCCGGCGCTATAGGCATTGGCGACGACCTCACGCGTCCGCTCGCGGGCATCGCCCGGATCGAGACTGCGACTGTTCGTCAACACGTACACCGCAGGCGCCAGAGCACCGTCAATGCGGTGCGAGAAAGCCCACGTGAAGTCCTCGACATCCCACGAGGTCAGCACCGGCACATCGGCGACGGATTGGGTGCCGGTCGGATCATCGTCGAGCACAACCAGCACCCGAGGAGCGGCCTCACGCGCCTCAACGACAGCCTCAACAGAGACATCGACGGGGTCGGGGATGTCGAAGTCTCCCGAATAGCCCGCGACCAGATCACGCTCTGCGCTCGGCATACCCACCTCCGTTATGAGATTGCTTGCCTGCCTCTCCAGTATTGAAGTGAACGCCCATATCGTCCACCGCAACGAGAGGGTCAGAGGCGTTAAATGTTGCCGACCCTCCTCGACCGGGCAAAGATGAATTCGACGGACAACGACGCCCGGTCTGAGCAATAGCAAGGGGACTTCTCGTGGATATCCAACTCCTACTAGCGCTGGTCATCGGCATCGCAACGATCGTGGTCCTGGTCTTAAAGACCAGACTCGACGCATTCGTAGCCCTATTGATCGCGGCCCTGGTGACGGGTCTCATCGCCGGTCAGCCCGTGCTTGAAATCGTCAACTCGATCACCACCGGCTTCGGCAACACCTTGGCATCCATCGGCATCGTCATCGGTCTGGGGGTGGCGATCGGCAAGATCTTAGAGGTCTCGGGAGCTGCGACCTCCTTGGCCAACGCCTTCTTGTCCGTGTTCGGCAAGGGGCGCGAGCCGTGGGCGATGGGCAGTGTTGGGGCGTTGGTGTCCATCCCTGTGTTCTGCGACTCCGGCTACGTCATCATGAATCCGCTGGCGCGCTCGATCGCCCGGGTGAAGAAGGCGGGTTACGTCACGCTGGCCTTGGCCCTTGGGTGCGGCATGACGCTAACTCACCACCTCGTTCCGCCCACGCCCGGACCGCTCGCAGTGGCCGGGATCCTGGGTGCTGATCTGGGTCTACTTATCTTGGTCGGGCTCGCCTTTACCGTGTTGTTGCTCCCCGTCGTGGTGGCCTACGCGCAGTGGATGGGCCCGAAATTGGAAGGCGATGTGCGTGCCGACGTGCGCGAGGCGGTGTATGCAGGCGCGGCCGCTGGCAGCCCCGGGCCGGCATCTGCATCCCCGTCACGAGAGCAGACAGACGTAGGTGAACGATCGGGGGGCCGCAGCGGTGATGACCGTCCCGGCGACCGCCCCGGAGACGACGACAGCATTCTGGGAGAGCGACCACAAGGCGCGCCGAAGCACTCGGTCGGAGCACTCGTGGGGTCGCTACCGTTGATGATTCCTCTGCTGCTGATCGTGATGAACACCGTCAGTGGTGCCGTCGACCAGAGCAGGCAAGGCGTGCAGGCCGAGGAGTACGAACCCTCTGGCTGGGCTGTGCCCTTGCAGTTCCTAGGCAACCCGATTGTGGCTTTGGTCATCGGTGTGCTTTTGGCGGTCTATCTGTTGCTGCCGCGGTGGACCCCTCGCACCAAAGTTCAGGGCTGGTTTTCGGATGCTGCTGCCTCGGCCGGTCTCATCTTGCTGATCACCGGTGCTGGCGGTGCCCTTGGGCAGGTCTTGCGGGACTCCGGCGTCGGCCAAGAATTAGCGGACGCGGTCGCGAGCACCTCGCTGCCAGGATTCCTGGTGCCTTTTGTAGTCGGCACGCTCGTACGCTTGGCCCAAGGCTCGGGCACCGTCGCCATGGTGACGGCCGCCTCGGTGACGGCGCCGCTGGTCACCACGTTGGGCATCGATCCAGTGGTTGCGGCCATTGCCTGCACCTCAGGATCGATGGTGTTCAGCTACTTCAACGATTCCTACTTCTGGGTTGTGACCCGTTTCACCGGGTTGGAGGGCACTGCGGCCCTGAAGGGTTGGTCGGGGATTACCACTGCCGTCTGGGCCGGCTCGATCCCGCTGCTCTTCATCACAAACTTGATCTTGGGCTAAAACAATCGCGACATGTGGACGAACCACAGCCCTCCAACCCGATGACTCGTCTATAGGGCGATAGTCGACGCGACGACTCCGGAATGTCAGGTCACACCGGTGACATCTGTCACTGCCATGGGAGGTGCGTGCCGCCATACAGTTGCGGCACACCGACCGAAGGAGACCCGTGGACGCCACGCCGCACAACCCGGAAGCCCCGGTATTGCAGGTCACCGACGTAGCACGACGCTTCGGCTCGCTTACCGCCGTCGATGGCGTGTCCTTCCAGATTTCCCGGGGGGAAACCTTCGGTCTGCTCGGCCCTAACGGTGCCGGTAAGACCACCACGATCTCGATGGTGGCCGGTCTGATCGCGACGAGTGCAGGCAGTGTCACCGTCGCCGGTCACCCGATGAAGGCCGACACGATTGAGCCCAAACGGCACATCGGCTTGGTGCCTCGGGATCTGGCGATCTATCCCGAGTTGTCTGCGCGGGAAAACCTGCACTTCTTCGGACGACTGCAGGGGCTCGGCGGCAAAGACGTGAGAGACCGCAGCAACGAGGTGTTGGAGATGATCGGGCTGTCCGACCGGGCTAAGGAGGCGACCAAGAAGTTCTCCGGGGGCATGAAGCGGCGGCTGAACATCGGCATTGGTTTGCTACACCGCCCCGATCTGCTGATCCTCGATGAGCCGACGGTCGGGGTCGACCCTCAGTCGCGGAACTCGATCCTGGAGTCCGTCGAGGCACTGTCGACCGAGGGCATGGCGGTGCTCTACACGACGCACTACATGGAGGAAGCCGAGCGGCTCTGCGACCGGATCGCGATCATCGACTCGGGCAAAATCCAAGCCGAAGGCACCCAGGACGAGCTCATCAAGCTGACGGGCGGCGTCGACACCATTCGCCTCGCGGGCAGCGGCGACCTTGCCAAAGCGGCCGCAGCCTTGAAAGGACTGCCTGCCGTCGAGCACGTCGAGGCTGAGCGCCGAGAGTTGCGCCTCATCGTCCACGACGCACCGACCGCTGTCGCGACGATCGTCAACACAGCAACGTCGGCGGGTATGTCGCTCAGTGACGTTGAGATCTCACGCCCCGATCTGGAGTCGGTGTTCTTACACCTGACCGGCAAAGCGTTGCGGGACTGATCATGCGATCTTTACTGACAATGACCCTCTCGGACCTGCGGCAACGCCTCCGAGACCGCTCGTTCTTCATCTTCGCGCTGCTGGTGCCGATCGCGTTGATGTTTGTCTTCAACCTGGTCTTCGGCAATGCCGCCAACTCCGACCTGGAGCCGACCACCGTGGCCATCTCGGCACCGAGCGATGACCAGATGGCACCAGTCTTCACGACGGTGCTCGGCCAAATCGACATGCTGGACATCACCATCGAAGAGACCACCGAGGCCGACGCACGAGCCAAGGCTGAGGTGGGCGAGGCCGACGTGGCGATCATCGTCCCGGACGGCTTCTCCGGCGCGATGATCTCGGGCAGTGGCGCCGACGTATTGGCCGTGGAGTCCGACACCGCTGGACTCGAGGGGGTCATCGTGCTGAGCATCGTGCAGTCGCTGGTCACCCAGTTCAACGACGGAGCGGTGGCCACGACGGCTGGCTTTGCGCTCGGCATACCCCCCGATCAATTGGCGCAGGTCGCTCAAGACGCAGCGACCGCTGGCCCCGCGATGACCCTGACCCCCGGCACGCTCTCCGCGGAGCAGCTGAGCCCCGCCGCCTCGACCATCGCGGGGCAGGCCGGGTTGTTCCTGTTGTTCACCGTCGGTTTTGGCGTGCTCGCCCTGATCATCGAGAAGGAGCAGGGCACCTACTCCCGACTGCGCTCCATGCCCATGAGGCCAGGCCTGATCGTGACCGCCAAAGCACTGGTGAGTTTCGTCCTGGGTGTGGTCGCGACCTCAGTGTTGTTGACCGTCG
>JBBQNO010000098.1:0-8570 GCA_038330045.1 Actinomycetales bacterium
AGGCTCGGGATTGACCCCGTCGTGAGCCACCAGCCTGTCATCTTCACCGTCCTCCTCACCGTGCTCGGCAACATCAAGACCTGCTTGCTGACGCGCGCACGACGTCGCCATGACCTCATCACCCGTCGTGGCTGCGACGCGAATGGTGGCCCGAAACGAGATGACCAAGGCCAACTCCCGCCTCGACTGCGATCGTGGGTTAGCAGATTCCACCTCCGCCGGCGTGGAGGAGGTTTCGCCCGACCATGCCGCGCCGAGTACGTCTTAGCGCCGCGAACGGTTCACGGTGGTCACACCGAGCTGGCCAGCCGTGGCGGCCCGAACGCCGCTGTCGTTTGGCGAAGACTGGACCGCGGCGGCTGAAAGCGACACCTTTCGCCGCAGTGGCCGGAACGCACGGACTTGCCGTCGACGTTAAGGGGCTGGCGCTGACGAGCGAGCGCGTCCTTTCGGCACCAGTGGCCCAAGTCGGGAGGCATATGGAATCACACGCGAGGGCGGCTAGGTTCACCAACACAGCAGGGTCGTTCACCATCACGGCAGCTTCGGCGCGACAACAGCGGAGACAGACGCTTGTGTCTAACGTACGGGATGGCGTACGTTAGGTGCGGAGGTGGTCACGATATGACTGCGATGAGCGCAACGACGGCCCGGGCCAACCTGTACCGGCTGATCGACCAGGTCAACGAGGATTCACAGCCGCTGACCATCACAGGTCAGCGCGGCAACGCGGTGCTGATCGGTGAGGCAGACTGGCAGGCTATCCAAGAGACGCTGTATTTGGAGTCGGTGCCAGGATTAGCTGAGTCGATTCGCGGGGCTCGGAAAGAGGGTGTCGAGGCGGGTTCGACCGAGCTCGACTGGTGAGCAGTTCGGCCTGGACGCTGATCTACTCGCGCCAGGCACAGAAAGACGCCAAGAAGTTGGCGTCTTCGGGCCTGAAGGCGAAGACTCAGCAACTACTGGATGTCCTGGCTGAGGACCCCTTCGCAAGGCCTCCTCGATACGAAAAGCTCGTAGGGGACCTGGCTGGGTGCTACTCCAGGCGTATCACCATCCAGCACCGGTTGGTCTACGAGGTCCTCCCTGACGAGCACATAGTCCACGTGCTGCGAATGTGGATCCACTACGAATAGCCAGCGAAGCAAGGCTCAGCACTACCGCGAAAGCGCGTCATTGCGCCGCCTGCGGACGCGGTCACGATGAGCGGAATAGGTCTAGCCTCGATGTGGTCCGGTTTCCTGGCCGTGTCGGCGGCGGGTGGTGTCATGGTCATCGTTGGTGTCGCCGCGTGAGGTGCCCGCCATGTCCAGTTCCACGATCCTGCTGCCCCTCCAGCCAGCCACGATGTCGCCGGCCCAGCAGGCTGCAGTGTCTTACCTGGCCCGCTACTCCGGGCTGACTCACAGCCTCTACGCCGACCAGCTCAGGGAATGGTTCGCGTGGTGCGAAACTAACGAGCTGGACCCCTTGGTCGAGGTCCAACGAGCCCACATCGAGCTCTACATCCGCAGTCTCGGGGACCGCGGGCTGATGGACTCATCACGTCTGACCCAGCGGTCTACGCACGGCTACCGAAGGTCCACCGCGACGAGTCCCGAGCCCAAGGATTGGACCGGCTCGAACTGATCCGGTTCCTACAAGTCGCTCAAACCCTCACCGTCCACCACGGAGCCCTGGCCTAACTCCTCGGCATCAACGCCCTCCGCGCCTCAGAAGCCGCAGCAGTACAGATCGAGGACTACACCGACACCCTCCGCGGGCACCGGGTGCTGCACCTCGTTGGCAAAGGCAACAAACCCGCCACCATGCCACTGACCGTCCCCGTACTCCGCGTCCTGGAAGCCTGCCGCGGCCAACGAACCACCGGACCGTTGGTGCTACGACCAGCCTCAGGCAAGCCAGTCGATCGACGCGACGTCTACCGTATGGTCGCCCGGATCGCGACAACCGCCCGTATCCCACGACACATCAGCCCGCACTCACTGCGCCACGCCGCGATCACCAACGCCCTCGACGGCGTCCCCCTGCGCGACGCCCAAATCCTCGCAAGGCACGCCGACCCACGAACCACCGAGCACTACGACCGAGCGTGCGGCAACCTCGACCGACACGGCGTCCACTTCCTCACCGCATACGTCGTCGGCGTCTGAACACAAGGGCTGGGGCTCGCGTCGATAGCGCCCACTAAGACGGACTTACACGAGTCGATGCAGTGGGCGCCTTTCGCGCCTACACCGACAACTTCGCCTACACCGACAACTTGTTGACGGTCTTGGTCACCCTTCCGCCTTCGTTGTTGAGGAACACGATCTCGCCGAACCCGACGTACGACCAGCCGTCGGTGTCGTCGGTCAGGGCCTCGGAGGCGAAGATGGCGCCTGTGGCCTCTTCCTCATCGCACGTCTCGAAGTCGTAGGTCGTCTCGTCCTTCTCGAAGTTGCGACCCATCAAGAGGTACATCGGCTCCAGGAGCATCGAGAGGTCGAAGTCGTCCGTGCCTGGCCCGGACTCGCGCAGCTCCTTCCAGTCGCCGGTCGGATTCGTCTCGCCGTGGAGTCCGAGACCGGCGTTGACCCCGATGATGCGGTTCGTGGATACCAGCGCCATCTTCAGCTTGGTCAGGCCCGGGAGGTCGAGATCTTCCATCGCTGCGGCGATCAGCCGGACCATCTCCTCGACCGCACGCTGGACGTCCTCACTGCTGTCGCCCTCGAGCAGTGAGAGCAGAAGCACGTAGAGGAACTCCGTGTCCGTCGTGCCCCGCATCTGCTCCAGGTAGATGTCTTTGCAGTGCGCCAGGAGCTCCCGCTGCAGGAGCTGCCAGTTCGGCAGGTATCCGTTCTGGGCGACGATCCAGGGGGTCCCGGTGAACGAGAAGGGGTGGCAGTTCTCGTCGGCCAGCACGACCTGCGCGTCGTAGGCGGCTGCCCGGACGTGGGCAAGCATCGTGCTGGCGCGAAGGCTCGGGACGATGCGCTCGAGGTTGTCGTCGTAGAAGGCGGCTATGGGTCGGCGGTAGATGAAGGGGTCTTCCGGGTTTAGGAGGTGCTCGCTCCAGGCGCCGAACCCCCACCCGGCCAGCTGGAGCTCCGGGTGGCGTTCAGGGTCGAGGGTTTGGTTGACCAGGCTGTTCGTGGGCTTGAGGAGCAGATTTTCCAGCGGGGTCTCCGGCCCGATGAACGCGAGCACTCGGCACATAGGGTTCCTCCATTGACGGTCGCTTGATGGTGACTGTAGACAGCCTATGGCCCGGCCAGCATTCTCGGCCCAGCCCCCCCTGGCAGCACCGCGCACCTGAGTCATTCCGCCGCGTCACGGCGCCCAGACACTGCGCGTGCCCCGAACCTGCTGCCTACCGCCCACAATGGGCTACGTGCGTTGCCTATTGGTATGTGCCGGGGTCGCTGCGTTTGGTGGGCGCTGCCGCCGACGGGCTACCGGTTCCTTCGACTCCGGCATCCGCAGTGGCGTGAAAAAAGATGAGTCTCCTGCTACATGAGCATCCTGAAGGTTCTCCGACGGGACCCGTGCCGCTTTTGGCAGGGCGAACACGCCTTGGTCGAACAGGTCATCGCCGAGCTGAAGGCAGGTCTCCTCGCGAGATTGCCTTCGGGCCCAGATGCAGCCAACGCGGCGTGGTTGGCGTACGCATTGATCGCGTTTACCCTGGCCCGCGTGATCGGTGCCGCGACCCCCGGAGTTTATGGGTCGTCCGAGTCGACCGAGGGGGCCCGAAGCGGATCTGACCCCAATTGGTGCAACAACCCAACAAAGTCATCGTTGCGCCACCACTCCACGATCATGCCGTCGTCGAGCCGGTAGACGTCGATGCCGCCCCATCGCACTGCCCGGCCAGTCGCCGGGATCCCGGCCAGTTCTCCTCGATGAGTGCCGGTGGCCGTCCACCTCGCAGCGACGCGGTCGCCTGCCGCGATCACATCGTCTAAAGCGATGTGCAAGTCAGGAAACGCGGCGTGAAATCGCCCGAACGCTACTCCTAGTTCCTCGAGGCCTTCGGTGTCGGGGGCAGCACCAGGCGTCCCGGGATGGACACGAACATCCCGTGCAATCACCGATTCCAGCATCTCGGGTTGGTTGGCGTTGACGCCCTCCTGGACCAGACGGCGTACCACTTTCTCGTTTTCACCGACCACCACGAAACCTCCCGAAGTCGTAAGGGAGCAAGCCTCCTCCAGCCGTAGCGGTTCGGCAAGGGGCAGCGCCCGGGGCCAACTCAGATCTCTGGACGTGGACGGCCACAACCGAGACTCAACTCGCGTCACGCCCGCGGTGCCGTGACGGTGGCGTCGGGCATATCGCCTCACTGAGGCGTCGGTCCCGTCGACGCTAACGACGCCTCATCCATGAAGGGCCAGGTTCCCGGCGTCAGATCGACCGGGCCCAGGCGCCGTACAACGGATCACGACCCAGTGCCCGCTTAGTCCGCAACGCGGTCCTCACGCCCTCGAAGCCGGCTTGCTCCAGGTAGGCCCGGACGATCGCGACCCGCCCGTCCTCGTCGGTGGCCAGCCACCCGCGAACCGCCTTGGTGGGGAAGCAACGGTTGCTGAAGGTGAGCACCACGACGCCACCGGGGCGCAGCACCCGCGCCGCCTCGGTCATCACCTCGACCGGATGGATGAGGTAGTCGATAAACACGCAGCAGAGGACCGCGTCGAGCGATGCCTCGTCGAACGGCAGGCGGGGGTCGACGTTGAGATCCTGGACGACTACCTGGTCGGCCATGGGGTTCGCCGCCAGCTCGACGGCGTTCATGCCCAGCGCGACCAGCCCACCGCTGGGCTTCCTGGACAGGTGAGACACCCAGGACGACATCAGGTCCAGGACCCTGCCGTCGCTCACCCCCAACTCGTCATACAGTTCGCTGACGGCCGCGATCGCGCCGTCGTCGATGTGGGTGACCAGGCGCGGCGGTGCGTAGAAGTCGGCGTCGTCGCCCCGGTCTTGCCGGTCGAAGAAGCCAGTTGGCCAGTCGTCGTCGTCCATAGCTGCATCCTGCCTCAGTCCTGCGCGCCTCGATCTCCTGATCGCCATCCCGGCCGACAGAGAGCCCGGTCAGTTTGCGTGGGATGAATCGAGTTCGGCTCGCCGCGTAGCCAGAATGTGCATCGGCCAGCAGGCTTCAGGACCCACATCTATTCGCCACGCGCGTCGTGGGGGTTAGCGTGGCGAGATGGAACATCCCGAGCCCGTGCGAGTCGTCCGTGCTACCGAACTGCTTGAGGCCGACCCGACGTCGGGGATGCTGCGGCGGCGTGCTTTCCAGGGGTCGGGCCTGTGGGCGGGCCAGGTAGTGACCGAGCCTGGTGCCTTCTCGGGGTGGCACCATCACGACTCCAACAGCTCGATGCTCTATGTCGTCCGCGGGGTACTCCGCCTCGAGTGCGAGGGCCTTGAGGGCTGGGTTGACGCCTTCGCCGGCGACTACGTCCAGGTCCCGGCGTTCGCGGTGCACCGAGAGTCGAACCCGGGGCGCGAACCGTCGTTGGCCGTCATTGCGCGGTCAGGTGTCGGCGTACCCACGGTCAACGTGTCGCACCCCCCGCCCCCACATGCCTAATCCGCCAATCGAACAGTGCTGCTGGGCGCCCGCTGACTTGCGGGTTTATCGGTGGGCCAGGTGGGGCTTGAACCCACGACCGACGGATTATGAGTCCGCTGCTCTAACCGGCTGAGCTACTGGCCCCTGCATCGACGCCGACCTCCCGCAGGTGCAGGCAACGCCGCCGGGTCAGTCTAGGCCAGCGGCAAAGGAGGTACTGCCACCGTGCGCTCGCTCGGGGAAGGGCAGAGTTAGGGCAGGGTGTTCCTTACTTATGGCCCCCAATACTGCCCCTTACCTCGACAGCGGCGAGATTTGCTTTCCAAACTCCCGCGGCACCGACCTGAGAGGTCGATGGGATCAACCACTCGGCGATGTCGCTGGCTACGCGCTCTTCGCTCACTGCTTCACCTGCGGTAGCGAGTCGCGGGCGGCCCGACGCATTGCGCTCGAGTTATCCGGGCGAGGCATCGGGGTTTTGCGGTTCGACTTTACCGGGCTCGGCGAATCGGGCGGATCTTTCGCCGACTCCTCCTTCACCGGCAACATCGCAGACCTTGTCGCCGCGGCACAGTGGATGGCAGTCCAAGGTATGGCGCCAGGCCTGTTGGTTGGGCACTCTCTCGGAGGGGCGGCGGTGCTGGCGGCTGCTGAGCAGCTGCCCGAGGTCAAAGCCGTGGCCACCATCGGCGCCCCGGCCGACCCCGATCACGTCGCCCACCTCATTGCGGGAGCTGGGGACACCGAAGATAGCGAATACCTAGAGGTCGATATCGGCGGCCGACCCTTCACTATTGGCCGCGGATTCCTGCAAGACATCGCATCTCAACCCCAGCACGAGCGCATCGCCAAACTTGGTCGCGATCTGCTCATCTTGCACGCCCCCACAGACCAGACAGTGGGCATCGACAACGCCGGAGACATCTTCGAAACCGCGCGGCACCCGAAATCTTTTGTCGCGTTGACCGGCGCGGACCATCTGTTAGCCCGAGGCGCCGACGCAGAGTTTGCCGCCTCGATCATCGCCACCTGGGCACACCGTCTCTTCCCTGCCCAGAAAGCCGAACGCACTCCCCCGACCGCCAGCAGCGAGCCGGCAGCAGGCCCCGAGATCGTCACCGTCACCGAGGTCGACGCCAGCACGCTCACCCACCACGCGGCTGTCCGCTCCCACACCTGGGTCATCGACGAGCCACCCGGCGTCGGAGAAAATCTCGGCCCCACGCCGTACGACGCCCTGCTTGGCGCTCTCGGAGCCTGCACCTCCATGACGATGCGCATGTATGCACGTCGCAAAGGCTGGGATGCCGGGACCTCGCGGGTGACCTTGGAGCACAACCGAGTGCACGCCAAAGACTGCGAGGCATGCGCCACTACCTCTGGCAAGCTGGATCACATCCATCGCACCATCACGCTGGACCCTGCGCTGACCAGTGAGCAACAAGAAGCCCTCCTGCTGATTGCCGACAAGTGCCCGGTGCACCGCACCCTGACGTCCGAAGTGCTGATCAGCACCAGCCTCGCCAACGAATGACGTCGACATGATGGGCTCAGGCGTCCTCGCCCGGCTCCAGGCAACGTTGCTCCGCGCCGAAGTCGCGACCCGCCCCATCCACCCCGATTCTGCGCAGGCCCTCGCCCGTCGCTGGGCCGAGTTGCCGCCGCACGTCAAGACCTCCGCGCAGACCTTGGGCCGGCAAGCAGTGGGCTGCGAAGGCACCCACGGTGTCTTCCCGAAGTGCAACCTGGCCTGCACCCCGTGCTACCACTCCAGGGACGCCAATCAGGTGCGGGTGGACGGACGGCATACCCGCGAATCTGTGCTCGACCAGATGAAGTTATTGCGCACGATCCGCGGCCCCCGTGCCCACGCTCAACTGATCGGCGGCGAGGTGTCCCTGCTCCCCGCAGCGGATCACGCGGCGACCTTGCAGACCATGCGCAAGCACGGCCGAGAGCCAATGAGTATGTCGCACGGTGACTTCGACTATGGCTATCTGGAGGCGGTCGCGGTGGGTCCCGATGGCCGCCGACGCTTTGATCGCCTCTCTTTTGCCGGCCACTTCGACATGATGATGTTCGGCCGCCGCGGCATCGCACGTCCTGCGGACGAGGCATCGCTGAACCCGTACCGCGCCGAGTTCGTGGCTCGGTTCGCTCGGCTTCGCCGTGAGCACGGAGTCCGCTCGTTCTTGGCCCACAACATGACTGTCACGGCGGCCAACGTCGGGCAGATCGCCGCAGTGATCCACGACTGTGGGCGGATGGGGTTTGGCCTGTTTTCGTTTCAACCCGCCGCGCAGGTCGGTGACGAACGGCGGTGGCGCGAAGCTGATGCCGCAGTGACCAGCAACCGAGTGTGGGCTGAGATCGAACGGGGGGTTGGCCGCCGTTTGCCCTATCGGGCGTTGCAGCACGGCGATGAACGCTGCAATCGGACGGCCTACGGCTTCTACGTGGGGCCGATCTATCATCCGATTTTGGACGACACGAAGGCCGCTGATCTTGCGGTTCGGGACGCGTTCCAGCAGCACGTGGCGGGCATCATCTTTGGCGCGACTCCGCTGCCGATAGTGGCGATCAAGGTCATCCGCGTCCTGGCTCGACATCCCAGCGTGTTGCGTGCTTTTGCGAAGTGGACCGCTCGCACCGTGACTTCGGTGGGCCCGCTGAATCTGGCCCGTCATGGGGTCCGGCCGGTGACGTTTGTCATGCATTCGTTTATGGACGCCAGCGTGGTCAACCCAGCATGGGAGGCGATGCAGCGGGGCGAGACCCTGAGCGATCCGGCGTTGGTGGAAGCTCAAGAGCGGTTAGCAGCGTGCTCCTACACGATGGCTCACCCGGAGACCGGAGAGTTGGTCCCGGCGTGTGTGCAACACAGCGTGCTCGACCCGGTGGCCAACGTTGAGCTGCGCAGACAGTTGCCGCTGACCGTCCTCTGACAAGAGCCGCGCCACAAGGCGGGCTAGCTACGTTCGAGCGTGGTCTCCTGGTGGAAGAG
>JBBQNO010000099.1:0-8549 GCA_038330045.1 Actinomycetales bacterium
GCCAGGGCCGTGCTCACGGATGGCGCGCAGGGTGTGCTCAACCAACTCTTGGCGGCGCGTGGCCCTGTGCTCTTCCCACCGGGCATCGCGACCGTCGCGAGGAATGGAGCACTGCTTGGGCTGGGTGGTCATCGGCTCATAATACGCAGTACTGCGCGTACCTGCTACGTTGGGTATCGGTTATAAATCACTTGCGCCTCATAAAGCGCCCGCCACCGCACGGCCTCACCCACCTCGTACCTGGAGTCATAGATGCCCGACAACCCCCACGCCCCATCGCAGTCCGGGCGTGTGCCCGTCATCGTCGGGGGCAACCGCATCCCGTTCGGCAAGGCAGGCGGGGGGTATGCCGCGGCCGCCAACCAGGACATGCTCACCGCAGCCCTGGACGGCTTGGTGGCCCGCTTCGGGCTTGCCGGTGAACGCCTCGGCGAAGTAGCTGCCGGCGCAGTGCTCAAGCACGCCAAAGACTTCAACCTGACCCGAGAGTCCGTGCTGGGATCCTCGCTCGACCCGGCAACCCCGGCATACGACCTGCAGCAAGCGTGTGGCACGGGGCTGGAAGCCGTCGTACAGGTGGCCAACAAGATCGCCCTCGGTCAGATCGATGTGGGCATAGCCGGGGGAGTCGACAGCGCCAGTGATGCCCCGATCGCAGTCAGCGACAGGCTGCGAACGGCGTTGCTCAACGCTTCACGCGCCAAGACTCCCGCTCAGCGACTGAAGGCGCTCGCGGCGATCCGCCCCAAAGACTTCACCCCGCAAACCCCGCGCAACTCGGAAGTCCGCACCGGGTTGTCGATGGGCGAGCATCAGGCGATCACCGCTAAGACCTGGGGGATCAGCCGGGAGGCTCAAGACGAGTTCGCCGCCGCCAGCCATCATCACCTGGCGCAAGCCTGGGAACGCGGATTCTTCGACGACCTCGCCACCCCGTTTATGCGCGTCACCCGCGACCAGGGGATGCGCCCCGACACCTCCGTCGAGGCCCTAGCCAAGCTCAAGCCGGTCTTCGGTAAGGGTGAGGGCGCGACGATGACGGCTGGCAACTCGACCCCTCTGTCCGATGGCGCGGCGCTGGTGCTGATCGCCGAACAGCAGTGGGCCCGCGAGCGCCACCTGCCCGTACTGGCCCGCGTCGTGGACTCCGAGGTCGCTGCAGTGGACTACGTCAGCGGCGATGAGGGGCTGTTGATGGCCCCGGCGTATGCGGTATCTCGCCTGCTCGAACGCCAAGGCCTGGCCCTCCAAGACTTCGACGAGTACGAGATTCACGAAGCGTTTGCCTCGACGGTGTTGGCCACGATGGCTGCCTGGGAGAGCGAGGAGTTCTGCCGCGAGCGCCTTGGCCGCGATGCCCCATTGGGCACCATCGACCGCACCAAGCTCAACATTCACGGCTCTTCGCTGGCTGCGGGCCATCCCTTCGCTGCCACCGGCGGCCGGATTGTGGCTACGCTTGCCAAGAGCCTGGCCCAGAAAGGCACTGGGTCGCGCGGTCTCGTGTCGATCTGCGCAGCGGGCGGTCAAGGAGTCGTCGCAATCCTGGAGGCAGTCTGATGCCCGATCTGTATACCTCGCTGAGCCGCAACCCGGTCGGTAAAATTGTCACCAAGCGGTTGGGGCTGCCGCAACCGGCCACGCTGCGCCGGGGTCGCGACCTGCCCGCTGGAGACATCGTGCTGGGCACCGTCGGAGGCGGCGACATCGCTGCGCGCACGTTGACCTTGCTGGGGATCGACGTCGTCGACGCGCTCCAAGACTCGTCGGCGACCGACGGCTCGGGTGAGTTGCCGACATACGACAACACCATCGGCGCGATCGTGCTCGACGCGACGATGGCCCGCAACCTCGATGACCTCGAGGAGGTGCGCGGCCTGTTGCGCCCGGCCCTGAAGGCCATGGGCCCGAGCGGCCGCGTCATCGTCGTGGGGGTGGCCCCGCGCAAGCTCACCAGCGTCCAAGGGTCGGCCGTGTCTCAGGCGCTGGAGGGAATCACCCGCAGCGTCGGCAAAGAGCTGCGCGTCGGTGGGACGGCGAACTTGGTGCAGGTGGCGGATTCGACGCCGGTCGGCATGGCTTCGACGTTGTCCTTCCTGCTGGAGGGCCGGTCTGCATACGTCAGCGGTCAGCCGATAAATATCGGCTCGGATCGCTACGCGCAAGCCCCCACAACGCCCACGTTCGATGGCAAGGTCGTGGTGGTCACCGGTGCCTCACGCGGGATCGGCGAGTCCATCGCCGGAGTGTTCGCACGAGATGGCGCCCGAGTCGTTGTCGTAGACGTGCCCGCCGCTGGCGATGCGCTGGCAAAGGTGGCTAACTCCCTCGGGGGGACCGCGCTGCAACTCGACATCACCACACCTGACGCTGGCCGAGTAATTGCCGCGCACGTGGCGGCACGCTTCGGCGACGACGCACGGATCCACGCCATCGTGCACAACGCCGGCATCACCCGTGACCGGCTGCTGGCTAACACCGACGCTGCCCGGTGGGCCAGCGTGCTGGAGGTCAACCTCAGCGCCGCGCTGCGGATCAACGATGCGCTCCTCGACCCGTGGGTTCCGGGTGGGCTGGCCGATGGTGGCCGGATCGTCTCGGTGGCCTCCACCAGTGGCATCGCGGGCAATCGCGGCCAAGCCAATTACGCCGCTAGCAAGGCCGGTGTGATCGGCGCGGTGCGGGCGTTGGCGCCGCACCTGGGGGACCGGCGGATCACCGTCAACGCGGTGGCACCGGGCTTCATCGAGACCGAAATGACGGCCAAGATCCCGGTAGCCACGCGCGAGTTCGCACGCCGTTTCAACTCCGTGCAGCAGGGTGGCAAGCCGGTCGACGTGGCCGAAACCATCGCCTACTTTGCCGACCCGGCCAGTTCGTCGATCACGGGCCAAGTGCTTCGCGTATGCGGTCAGTCGCAGATCGGTCGGTGACGACTCGTGCGTAACGAGGTTGTGGTAGAGGGTGACGCGCTCGCCGGAACCGATGGTGACGTCGAGTTGCTGACCCGCGCCCCCGCCCTCGGCCCCCTCATCGCCCGAGCGGCGCTTGGATCTCTGATGCCCGGCAAGACAGCCTCGTCGCCATCGTTGCCTCAACGCCGGGTGATGCTGGCCGATCAGCGCGTCGAACCCGAGCAGCTCGCAGCATTCGCCCGGGTGTGCGGATTGACGTTGCGCAACGAACTCCCGGCAACGTTTATTCACGTGCTGACCTTCCCGGCGCAGGTGCACATGATGGCTGCGAAGGATTTTCCCTTCTCGATGGTCGGGATGGTCCACATCGCCAACGCGATGACGCTCCACCGCCCAGTCGAGATCACCGAGTCCGTGACGCTGACGTCGTGGGCAGAGAACCTCAGCGGCCACCCGCGCGGGGCCAGTGTCGACCTGATGGGTCAGGCGCGAGTCGGTGACGAGGTGGTCTGGGAGGACCGCAGCACCTACCTGGTGCGCGGTGCCACCGCTGGTGGCGCAACAGGAGGTGCCGAAAACTCAGCTGCGGAGCCAACCGACGCGGAACCCAAAGACAAGGTGGCAACGGAGACGGACACCCAAGGCAGTACAGCCATGAAGACCTGGGCGCTTTGGGACTGCCCCGCAGACCTCGGTCGCCGGTATGCCGCAGCATCCGGCGACGTTAACCCGATTCACGTGAACCCCTTGGCGGCCCAGGTCCTCGGTTTTCCGCGGGCCATCGCGCACGGCATGTGGACCCATGCCCGCGCCCTGGGTGCGTTCGAGGGGCGACTGGGGAAAAGGCACACGGTCGAGGTGTCCTTCCGCAAGCCCATCGTGCTGCCTTCGCGCGTCGCGTTCCGGGCCGCGCAGACCGAAGCCGGATACGCCTTTGCCGTCACCAATCTGGGCGGCGATCGGGAGCACATGACCGGCACCGTGAGCACGGCTTCTTAGGGCTCACAGCACTCGGCTGTGGCCCGGTGTAAGTGATTTCGCGGACCGGGGGGTTCCCATGTAATCTTGCACAGCGCTGCGAGCCAGCGGGCGTTGCCCGTACGTCGTGGGCCCGCCCCCATAGCTCAGTCGGTAGAGCGTCTCCATGGTAAGGAGAAGGTCAACGGTTCGATTCCGTTTGGGGGCTCGCGAGAAACGTAGTCACCGCTACCGGCAGCGACTACACCCCGAGGCGGGGTAGCTCAGATGGTTAGAGCGCACGACTCATAATCGTGAGGTCGCGGGATCGATCCCCGCTCCCGCTACAAGTACGACCGCACTGCAAGTACAAGCAGCACCGCCTTAACAACAGTCAATCTGAGAGCAGGTTCACCCGTGGCTAGCAAGAGTGGCGACGTCCGTCCCAAGATCACCCTCGCGTGCACGGAGTGCAAAGAGCGCAATTACATTACCAAGAAGAACCGCCGAAACAACCCCGACCGGTTGGAACTGGCGAAGTTCTGCTGGCGTTGCCGCTCGCACACGGCGCACCGCGAGACCCGCTGAGTCGAGCCTGACCGCTCGCTCCACATCGCAGTCAAGGTCCCTGCCCCTCGTGGCGGGGGCCTTCTGTGTTGGCACCCGCCGCTAGGGTTGCGTGCTATGGCTGTGAACCCAGATTTTGCCGGACGCGTCTACCCCCCCAGCGAGCCGTATGCCGTCAGCGCGGAGCGGATTACCGCTTTCGCTAAGGCCGTGGGCGCACAGAGCCCGATGCACAGCGACGCTGACGCCGCTCGAGCCGCCGGATTCGCCGACGTCGTGGCTCCGCCCACCTTCGCCGTGACCATTGCCCAAGACTGCGAGGCCCAGTTTGTGGCCGATCCCAAGGCGGGCATCGACTTCACCCGCGTGGTGCACGGTGAGCAGAAGTTCGCCCATCACAGCCCGATCACCGGCGGCGACGAGATCGTGGCCACGCTGCACGTCGATTCGTTGCGCCAAGCCGGTGGGCACTCGATGATCACCACCCGCACCGAACTGACGCGCCCCGACGGCGGCGCCGTGAGCACCGTGACCTCGATGATCGTGGTTCGCGGCCCGAGCGAGGAGCGCGCATGAGTCCCACGTTGAGTGCCCTGAATGTCGGCCAGATCGTGGCCGTCACCACGATCCATGTGGATCGAGCCCGGCTGCGTGACTACGCCCAAGCCAGCGGCGACCACAACCCGATCCACCACGACGCAGAGTTTGCGCGCTCGGTCGGGCTGCCCGACGTGATCGCCCACGGCATGTGGACGATGGGTGCCGCCATCGAAGTGGTGTCGCAATGGGTCGGTGACCCGAGCGCGGTCATCGCCTGCAGCACCCGGTTCACCAAGCCGGTCGTGGTCTCCGAGCAAGACGGTGCCGACATCGAGGTCAAAGCCATGGTGAAGTCGATCGACGAGGACGCCGGCCGCGTCACCCTCGACCTGGCCGTCACCTGCGGCCCCGACAAGGTGCTGGGCCGCGCGCTCGCCGTCGTGCACGTCGCGCAGGGGTCGGACGCATCATGACGCGGGCCCTGTCGGAGGCCACCACGATGGGGGTAGGCGGTTCGCCGCAGGAATGGCGCACCGCGACTACGGAGGCCGAGGTAGTCGAGGCCGTTGCGGATCTGGACGCTGCTGGCGTGCCGCTGTTGGTGCTGGGTGGCGGGTCGAATCTTGTCATCGCCGACGAAGGCTTTGCAGGGGCCGTGGTGTCGGTGTCCAACACCGGCATTCGGGTCGAATCCGAGGACATGTGCGGCGGGGTCATTGTGACCGTGGGGGCCGGCGAGCGCTGGGACGATCTTGTCGCCCGCGCCGTCGAAAACTCGTGGTCCGGGATCGAGGCGCTGTCCGGCATACCAGGCAGTGTTGGGGCTACGCCGGTCCAAAACGTCGGTGCCTACGGTCAGGAGGTCGCCCAAACGATCTGGAACGTGCGGGTCTATGACCGTGTTGAGCGCCGAGTCCGCACTCTTGCCAGCGCCGAATGCACGTTCTCCTACCGCCACAGCCTGCTCAAATCCTCGATGGCGACGTCGCCGGACCCCAGCCCGCGATACATCGTGCTGTCGGTGTCGTTCCAGCTGCGCCCCACCCAGATGTCCCAACCGCTGGCGTATGCAGACCTGGCACGCGGCCTCGGCGTGGCGGTCGGTGAGCGGGTGCCGTTAGCAGCAGCCCGCGAAGGTGTTTTGGAGCAGCGCCGCCTGCGCGGCATGGTCCTGGACGCAGCCGACTACGACACGTGGTCGTGCGGTTCCTTCTTCACCAACCCGCTTTTGGACTCCACGCAGATGGCCGCCCTCCGCGCCGCCGCAGCGAAGCGGCTCGGCCCCGACGGGCCCACCCCACCGGAGTTTGCGGGGGCGAGGGGGATCACCAAGACCTCGGCCGCGTGGCTGATCGACAAGGCTGGCTTCACCAAGGGGTATGGGCTGCCGGGCCCCGCGTCGCTCTCGACCAAACACACCTTGGCGGTGACCAACCGGGGGCACGCCAACGCAGCCGACGTGCTGGCGCTCGCGCGGGAGGTCCGTGACGGGGTGAGCGATGCGTTTGGGGTGGCGTTAGTCAACGAGCCGGTGCTGGTGGGTGCTGCCCTATGACCAACGGGTAAAGGGACGTGCCCGCGAGATGTCATACCTGGCATGAGTGCGTATCGACGCCGCCAGAGGCTCACGATCACCGCCGCGTCGGCGCTGACGTTAGTGGCCGGCCGCGGGGACGGTTGACGAGTCGTCATCACGGCGGTTCTCCGGCCGCCGACACTTCCGCCTCGACCGGCCACAGGGTGCATGTGCGCGCGTGGGCCGCTGAGCCCCGGCGTGTCGCCGGACTGAGCCTCCGTGGGTCATTCGGGCGCAGGCTCTTTCAGCCAGGTGTCGACCCCGGCCAGCAACTGCTTCTTCGTATGCTGCGGCGCCCAGGAGCCGTTGATCGACCCTCGCGCCAAATCGGCTAACGCCGCGTCGTTGAAACCGTGGTCGGCCCGCGCTGACTCGTACTGCGGCGACAACCTCGAGCCGAACAGCAACGGGTCATCGGCCCCCAGCGCCACGCGCGCCCCGGCCTCGATGAGGGTTTGCAACGGCACCGAGGCCAAATCTGGGTAGACCCCCAAGGCGACGTTGCTGGCGGGGCACACCTCCAGCGTGATGTCTCGATCAATGACTGCCTGCAGCACCGCAGGGTCCTCAGCGCTGCGCACACCGTGGCCGAGGCGATCCGGGGCCAGCGCGTTGACGGTCGCAGCGACGTGCTCGGGCCCGCACAACTCGCCCGCGTGCGGCACTGACGCCAGCCCGGCGTTCCGGGCGATGGCGAAGGCTCGGCCAAACTCAGCTGTCACGCCACGGTGCTCGTCGTTCGACAACCCAAAACCGACGACGCGGCCGGGTCCGCTACCTGCGTGCGACGCCGCCAAGCGAGCCAAAGTCCGAGCGTCGAAGGGGTGCTTCATGCGGCTCGCCGCCACCACCACCGCGACATCGGTGCCCGTCTCCGCGCTGGCCAACACGGCCTCATCGAGCACGATCTCCAGCGCAGGCGTGATTCCCCCGACGAGCGGCGCATACGAAGTGGGGTCAATCTGCAGCTCCAACCAGCCTGAGCCCTCACGAGCATCGTCCTGGGCAGCCTCTCGCACGATCCGGCGCATGTCGGCCTCGGTGCGCACGCAGGCCCGAGCTGCGTCATACAGCCGCTGAAAGCGAAACCAGCCTCGCTCATCGCGCGCGCTGAGCATTGGTGGCCACTGGTTGAGTAGCGCAGGGGGTAGCCGCACGTCGTGCAGGCGCGCCAAATCGCGCAGGGTGCCGATCCGCATCGACCCGGTGAAGTGCAGGTGCAGATGGGCCTTGGGTAGGTCCTTGACCGGGCGCGTCATGTGCATAGGTTTACCGCATCGCCGTTAGTGTTCTTTCCATGGCTGTGATCGAGACTAGGGGGCTCACCAAACGGTACGGAAGTGTCACCGCGATCGCCGGCCTCGACATCACCGTCCAGGACGGCGTCACCGGTCTGGTGGGGGCCAATGGCGCGGGGAAGTCGACGCTGATCAAAATGCTGCTCGGCTTGCTCAAACCCACCGAGGGCAACGCGCGCGTGCTGGGCAACGACATCGCGACCGGTGGGGTGGGGATCCGCTCGGTCGTGGGTTACATGCCCGAGCACGAATGTCTGCCCCCCGACGTCCGCGCCATCGATTTCATCGTGCACATGGGACAGATGTCGGGCCTTCCTCCCACGGTGGCCCGTGAGCGCGCCGCCGACGTGTTGCGGCACGTAGGTTTGGCAGAGGAACGGTACCGGCTGATGGGCGGCTACTCCACCGGTATGAAGCAGCGCGCCAAGCTGGCTCAGGCGCTGGTGCACGACCCCAAGTTGGTCATGCTGGATGAGCCGACCAACGGCTTAGACCCCGCCTCGCGCGACGACATGATCGAGTTAGTCTCACGCATAGGCAACGATTTCGGCATACCCGTCCTCGTCACCTCCCACCTACTCGGCGAGCTCGAGCGGGTCAGCGATCACGTGATCGTCCTCGACGGCGGGCGGTTGCTGAGCTCCCGGGCGACGACCGATCTCATGCGAGACACGGGGTTGATTCTGGTCGAGGTGT
>JBBQNO010000100.1:0-8535 GCA_038330045.1 Actinomycetales bacterium
CGGCGCGCCCACGAAGACACACACCACCAAGCCCTCCGCGCCCTCGGCAACCGCTGGGTCGGCATCCTGCACGGATGCCTCAAAACCCACACGCCCTACAACGAAACCACCGCCTGGGCCCACCGAAACCCCACAGCCGCTGACAAGTTAGACCCCTGGGATGTCTAGACACGCCGACCGTGAGCCAAGTCAGGCAAGGGAATCCCAATACGACGGTGCGCATTCCCTAAACGGAGGTCGGGTACATTGTTGCCGCTACCTGCCCTATCTTCACTAGATAGGTCAAGTGTATCTAAGCACCTGTTTCAATCAGGGCGCTCACATTGCGCCTTGTCATTGCGCAGAGCATCTCTGCCTCCAACAGTGAGGGACCCCCACGTCGCCTAACCCCGTGTCCTCTGCCAGCCACTTGAAGGATGCCTCGTCCACGGCCTGGGTAAGAACCGGAATTCTTAGCCGAACTTCGATGCACCACTCAATCTAGCCCCACTGGTTACTACTTGGCGTGATATCAGCGAAAGGCGAGACCCCACGGAAATATGGGAACGGCGCTCAAAGGAAGAACTCCCGAAATCGGCACTCCAGCAGCCGGAGGTAGGCCCCACGCACAGATTGACCCAAGCGGTCCTACACCGAGGGTTAGGCCGCGGTGACGAGGCACAAACCTGCCGCCCCAACGGGCCATCCATCCAAATGACCACACTGCAACCAGAAGAAGAATCAACATTGAGCTGCATAAAAAAATCTTGCGTCGGCGTCCACTGAATCTTTCTACTGTGTCAAGCAGTTTCTGCGTTGACCAGCGGGGATTGAGATTCGACAAATCTGCCTTAGCCGATGGCTGAAGACGTGTTTTCGAGGAGGTCGTGGCGACGGATGGCCTCGTCGCGACCGGGGCCGACGCCGATAGCCGAGATGCGAGCACCGATCAGCTCTTCGAGACGCAGTATGTAATTCTGCGCAGCTTGCGGCAGGTCCTCGAACTCACGACACCCCGTGATGTCCTCCGGCCAGCCCGGCATCTCTTCGTAGATCGGCGTCGCGTGGTGAAAGTCGCTCTGGTTGACCGGCATCTCGTCGTGGCGGGTGCCGAACACGTCGTAGGCCACACAGATCGGGATGGTGTCCAAGCCCGTCAGCACGTCCAATTTGGTGACCACGAAGTCGGTCACGCCGTTGATCCGTTGGGCGTAGCGGCCGACCACAGCATCGACCCAGCCGCAACGTCGAGGCCGGCCCGTGGTCGTCCCGAACTCGGCACCCGTCGTGCGCAAGAACTCGCCCGATTCGTCGTGCAATTCAGTCGGGAACGGACCTTCACCCACACGAGTCGAGTACGCCTTCAGGATCGCGATCACCCGGTCGATTCGGGTCGGCGGCACGCCTGATCCGGTGCAGGCCCCCGCCGAGGTCGCACTCGAGGACGTGACGAACGGATACGTCCCGTGGTCGACATCGAGCAATGTCGCTTGGCCTGCCTCAAACAAAACGGTCTTGCCCGCATCAAGGGCGTCGTTAAGCACCCGCGAGGTGTCCGTCACCATTGGCCGCAGCCGCTCGACGTACCGAAGCAGCTCGTCCATCACTTCGTCGACTTCAACCGCCCGACGGTTATAGACCTTCAGGAGCACGTGGTTCTTCATCACCAGCGCAGCCTCGACCTTTTGGCGAAGGATCGACTCGTCATACAAGTCCTGCATGCGGATGCCGACGCGGTTCATCTTGTCGGCATACGTCGGGCCGATTCCGCGCCCGGTGGTTCCGAGTTTGCGCGAGCCGAGGAAGCGCTCAGCGACCTTGTCAAGCACCCGGTTGTACGGCGGGATGACGTGCGCGTTACCGCTGATGACCAACTTCGACGTGTCTACGCCGCGAGCCTCGAGCGCGTCCAACTCCTCGATGAGCACGGACAAGTCCACGACGACGCCGTTGCCGATCACCGGGATGACTGAAGGCGTGAGAATCCCACTCGGCAGCAAGTGCAACGCGTATTTCTCGTTGCCGATGACCACGGTGTGACCAGCATTGTTGCCGCCGTTGAACTTCACAACGTAATCGACGCTGCTCCCGAGCAGGTCAGTCGCTTTACCTTTGCCTTCGTCGCCCCACTGGGCACCGATCAGCACAATTCCTGGCATGAGGTGTTCTCCTACAGGTCTAGCGCGCGAGCGGCGTCAGCCGACGAGTCACGCAAAAAGTCAGCACAGCGACGGTGCTCATCGTCTTCGCCGATACGATCCGCCGCCTTGGCGAGTGCACCAAGCGCCCGAAGAAAGCCCCGGTTGGGCTCGTGCGACCAGGGCACCGGACCCTGACCGCGCCACCCGGATTTGCGCAACGCGTCGAGCCCACGGTGATAGCCAGTGCGGGCAAAGGCGTAGGCCTCAACGTCGAGGCCGTCTGCCAGAGCATCCTCAGCCAACACCGCCCACGCCAACGACGACGTGGGGTTGCCGCTTGCGACCTGTCGTGCGTCAACCCCTTGATCCAGAGCGCCCGCTGCGGGATCGACAGGCAAGTATGTGCTCGGTATGCCGAGAAGATTGTCGCTCACTGGTGCGTGCCGGCGGAACGCAAGTTCTCACACGCAGTCGACACGCGGGCGGCCATCGAGGTCTCAGCTTCGCGGCCCCAGTTGCGGGGGTCATAGAACTTCTTGTTGCCGACCTCGCCGTCGATCTTCAAGACGGAGTCGTAGTTGGCAAGCATGAAGCCGGCCACCGGGCGGGTGAACGCGTACTGGGTGTCAGTGTCCACGTTCATCTTGATGACGCCGTAATCGACCGCGTCGGAGATGTCCTGCTCGCTGGAGCCGGACCCACCGTGGAAAACCAAGTCGAAAGGACGCGCGTCGGCGTCAAGCCCCAACTCTTTGGCCGCCGCAGCCTGGGCCTTCTTCAAGATCTCCGGGCGCAGCGTGACGTTGCCGGGCTTGTAGACCCCGTGCACGTTGCCGAACGTCAGCGCCGCCATGTAGCGACCGTTCGAGCCGTCGCCCAGCGCCTTGATGGTCTCGATCGCGTCCTCTTCAGAGGTATACAACTGGTCGTTAATCTCGTTGTCGACGCCGTCTTCTTCGCCGCCGACGACACCAATCTCGACCTCGAGGATAATCCTTGCCTCGGCGCACTTGGCCAGCAGGTCCTGCGCGATCTGCAGGTTCTCGTCCAGCGGCGTCGCGGACCCATCCCACATGTGCGACTGGAAGTAAGGCAGACCGCCACCCTTCACGCGTTCAGCGGAGGCAGCGATAAGGGGGCGCACGAAGGTATCGAGCTTGTCTTTAGGGCAGTGGTCGGTGTGCAGGGCAATGTTGACGTCCCACTTCTTGGCCACCTCGTGGGCGTATGCCGCGAGGGCCAGTGACCCGGTCACCATGTCCTTGATCGTCGAGCCGGACAGGTAGTCCGCTCCCCCGGTGGACACCTGCACGATGCCATCACTACCCGCGTCGGCGAATCCGCGAATGGCGGCATTCAGGGACTGGCTGGAGGTCACGTTGATGGCAGGGTAGGCGAACGAACCTGCCTTGGCGCGGTCCAACATGTCCGCGTAAACCTCGGGCGTTGCAATGGGCATGGATTCTCCTCCTGGGGCGATCATTGACCCGGGTGACGGCCGAGCCTCCTTGTGACGGTCGCGTACATGCTTCCACACGTGCTTCCGAGACGCACCATACTCAACTGCTTGTTATTGCAAGTAGTTCGCAATAACAAGCAGAAGCGCTTACTCTTCAAACCATGACTCCCCCACGTTTTGCGCACACCTCCGCAGTGTCGTTGATCGCCAGCGTCGCACTCGTTCTGAGCGCCTGCTCGGACTCCTCGTCGCCCGAAAGCGACCTGTCGAGCGGCGGCGCAGACGGCGGCCCGTTGAATATCGTCACCACCGTGGCGCCCATTACGTCCATCACCGCGAGCATCGCCGGCGACCGTGGCACCATCACCGGACTCGTGCCGGAGGGGACGAACTCTCACACCTTTGACCCGCCGCCCAGCGCAGCCGCTGTGCTGTCGGAGGCCGACGTGGTCTTCATCAACGGCTTGAAACTCGAGGAGCCGACGAAGGACTTGGCCGAGGCAAATATGGGCGACAACGCCACGCTGGTGGAGATCGGCACCGACGTGTTGCCCGAGAGCGACTACATCTACGACTTCTCCTTCCCCGAGGACGAAGGCAAGCCGAACCCACACCTGTGGACCGATCCGACCTACGCCATCAAGTACGGCGAAGTCATCCGCGACACCCTGACCGAGGCTGACCCTGACGGCCAGTCGACATACCAAGATAACTTTGACGCTTTCGAAGCTCAGACCACCAAACTCGCCGCAGCCCTCGAGGCGGACCAGGAATCGATCCCCGAAGGCGATAAAGAACTGCTGACCTACCACGACGCCTACGCCTACTTCGCGAAGACGTACGGGTGGACAGTCATCGGCGCGATCCAGCCGAAGAACTTCGAAGACCCCACACCTCGCGAGGTGGCCGCACTCATCGATCAGGTCAAAGCCGAAGACGTTCCGGTCATCTTCGGCTCCGAGGTCTTCCCCTCAGACGTGCTCGAAGAAGTCGGCAATGCCACCGGCGCGCGCTACGAAGACACCCTGCGTGACGACGACCTTCCGGGCGAGCCGGGCGACCCGGAGCACTCCTGGGCGGGCTTGATGCGCTACGACTACGTCACCATGATTACCGGCCTGGGCGGCTCCGCTTCTGAACTTGAAGCCCTCGATCTGACGTCCGAAGTGCCCGACAGTGCCGAATACCCCCAGTGAGCATCTCCCGATCGTCACAACCTGCCACCACCGATGATCTCGTCACGCTGAGCGGCGCATCGTTCGCCTACGACCGGGAGACCGTGCTAGACGACATCACCTTCGGCGTCCGTGAACGCGATTTCGTGGGGATCGTTGGCCCTTCGGGCTCCGGAAAGACGACATTGCTGCGCCTTTTGTTGGGGACAGCCACACCGCATACCGGATCGGTCACCCGGCGTCCTGACGTGGCTGTCGCCTATGTCCCGCAACTCGAGACCGTCAACTGGAATTTCCCCGTGACGGTGACCGAGTGCGTGCTGATGGCTCGCTCGGGGCGGGCGTGGCCCTGGACCACCAGGGCCGAACGTGACGACGTGGCGAGCGTCTTGGACCGTTTGGGTATCGGCCACTTGGCCATGCGGCACATTCGCGAACTGTCTGGCGGGCAGCAGCAGCGCATGTTCATTGCCCGTGCCCTGCTGCGCCAACCAAAACTGCTGCTGATGGACGAGCCAACCTCGGGCGTCGATGTCACCAGCCGACATGACATGTTGCACCTGCTTGCCGAGCTCAACAACGACGGCGTGGCCATCCTGCTCACCACCCACGACCTCAACGGCGTCGCTGCCCACCTGCCGCGCCTCGTAGCGCTGCACACGTCGATCATTGCCGAGGGCACGCCCCACGAAGTCATCAACGGGCCCGTCATGGAGCAGACCTTTGGTGCCCCGGTCGAGGTGCTCGAGCATTTGGGCATGCCGGTCGTTCTGGACCGCTATCTGGGCAGTGCGCATCGGACCGGAACAGAGCACCCATCTGGCACTGAGCACCAGGCGAGCGCCTAGTGGAAACTCTGCTCGCCCCGTTTGCCTACGCCTTCTTTACCAAGGGCCTCTTCGTGGCGACGTTGGCCGGCGGGCTTTGCGGATTGATCGGGGTCTACATCACCCTGCGCGGCATGAGTTACATCGGCCACGGGTTGTCACACGCGATCTTCGGCGGCTTTGCGGCCAGCTCGGTCATCAACATCAATTACTACCTGGGCGCTGGGGTGTGGGGGCTCGCGTCGGCCTTGGCAATCAACAAAGTCACCCGCAGTCGAGCCATCGGGGCCGATGCCGCTATCGGTGTCATCACCACCTCGTCGTTTGCGCTGGGGGTGGCGTTGCTGACCTACTACGGCAGCAAGGGCCCGAGCTTCGACGCCGCGTTGTTTGGCAGCATCATCGGAGTTTCGGGCGGCGACGTGTGGGCACTGACAGCCATCACCATCTTCACCGTCGTCGTCATTGTCTTCAACTATCGCGCGCTGCTCTTTGCCACCTTCGACCCCGAGGTGGCCGATGTCAGTGGCGTCAAAGTCGCCCAGACCGATGCGCTACTGATGCTCATCCTGTCGCTGGCGATCTTGGCGACGCTGAGCATCATTGGCGTCACCCTGGTGGCCGCCACACTGATCATCCCCGCGGTGGTGGCCCGGATGATCACCAACCGCTTCTCGACGATGCTGTGGTTATCGAGTCTGATCGGCGCGGTGTCCGGTTTCATTGGGATGAACCTGAGCTACCACCTCGATGTACCGTCCGGCACGATGATCGTGCTCACCGGGGCGTTCGCCTTCTGCGTGGTCTTGATGGTCACCGGCGGTCGCCGGCTCTCGCGCACCGCGGCGACAGCCAAGCGCCCGGAAGTAGCCGCGACCGGTGTTGCGTAGTCCCCTTTGTGGCCTCGATCGCCGCTAGGGCTGCTGCAAATAGACGTGTTGTCGCACCCACGCGTGCATCGCGATGGCCGCTGCGGCACCTGCGTTGATCGAGCGCGTTGAACCGAACTGGCTGATCGCCAACACCTGATCGGCCGCCTCGAGTGCCTCCGGCGTCAGCCCCGGCCCCTCCTGACCAAACATCAAAACGCACTCACGCGGCAGGGTCGCGGTCTCCAGCGGGACGGCATACGACGTGTTTTCCATGGCAATCAGGGGTATGCCGCCGGCCCAGGCCACGAGGTCCGCGACGGTGGCGTGGTGGTGTTCGTGTTGGTAGCGGTCGGTGACCATAGCGCCGCGGCGGTTCCAGCGACGTTTGCCGATGATGTGGAAGGCCGCGACGTTGAACGCGTTCGCGCTGCGGATGACCGAGCCGATGTTGAAGTCGTGGCCCCAGTTTTCGACAGCGATATGGACCGCATGCCGCTTGGTGTCGAGGTCGGCCACGATCGCTTCGTGATTCCAGTAACGGTAGGGGTCGAGCACGTTGCGGCGATCACCCTCGGCCAGCAATGCCGGGTCCAGATGGGGCGGCAAAGCCCCGTCCACGCTAGGCCACGGCCCGTGCCACGGTCCGACCCCGACCTGCGGCTTAGGCCGCTCTTCACTCACCGCGACAGTGTGCCACCCTCGCGCGTCCCCATAGCAGCGCCGCGTTGAGCCCACTACGGTGTAATCCACAGGGCAGCGACGCCGCCCCGTCGCTAGGGCTCCGAGCCACGTGAACCACAGAGAGGGATCTCACCATGGACATGACGCCAATTCAATGGGTCTTAATCGTTCTACTCGTGCTTTTGATTGCGGTCGGCATCTACATGCTGACCCGCAAGCCAGCCGCGCGTCAGGATCGCAACGAGGAGGACGGCCAGATATCGACTAACCATGGTGTCGGTGGTGAGAACGTGGCGGCCGGCGACGCGGGTGTCGAAGCAGGCCCCACGACGGTGTACGACCAGGAGGTCGACGCCGCCGAGCACGAGTCTTCGGTCCAGGACGAACCAATCGATGCACCCGTGTGGAACCACGACGACTCCTTGGGTCAGGACACTGCCACCGGCGGCACCATCGAAATCGTGGAAGAAGAGCCGGTGGTCTCGGCCACCGAGGACGTCGAGCCACTCCACGCACCTGCCGAAGAAGCCGACCACGGTGATCGTGAGCAGATGTCCTACGGCGACCCGCAAGCTGAGGACTTCGCCTCCGAGACGGTTTATGCCGAGGCGCCGGTCGAGGACTACGCAGCGCTCGACGAAGTCACGGTCATCGACGAAGACACCGACGACGTGCCTGCTGACGCTGCAGCCGCAGGATTCGTAACCGCCTCGGGCGCAACTGCTATGGGCGCTACGCAGGTGAGCGACGACGACCATGTTACGGACGCCCCCGACTCGGATGACGATGAGGGCGATGCCGAAGACCGTGAAGCGGGCCAAGGTCACCCCGGCACAAGCAGCCAACCGGATGATGAAGCGACCTACATCGCCGGATCCGGTGACTTCGACCCCGACTCACGTGCCGTCAACGATGACTCCGACCGTAGGGCTGAGGATGGCGCGATCGAAGTGGTCGAGCCTGGCGTCGCTTTTGCCGATGGCGGACACGCCGACCCCGAGCCTGTCAGCGTTGACGAGCAGGACGACAACGCTCCCGTTGGTGAAGAGACCGTGATCGTCGAAGAGGTCGTGATTGTCGAAGAACCCGAAGATGCCGAAGACGTCAATGTCGTCAAAGAACCGGATGTCGCCGAAGAAGACCTCTCAGAAACCGTCGAGCACTCCAACGAGGCGGACACCACCGACGACGACCAACCCCAAGCAGACATGGTCGACGTCGACGACTACGACACCCACGAAGCCGCCCAACCCGACCACGACACCGACCAACACCACACCGAGGAAGACACCTACTCCCCGGTTGTGGTCGAAGGGGACCACTCAGAGGTGGTCGAGCACTCTCAAGCTCAGGATGAAGCGCACGACGAGTACGTCGCTGAAGACACGGCTTCCGCGCCGG
>JBBQNO010000101.1:0-8470 GCA_038330045.1 Actinomycetales bacterium
GGCTTGACGACGATCTCGACGACCGCGGAGTGCAGCGAGTCACTCTTGTAGATGGGTGCGGTGCAGCCCTCGACGTAGTGCACGTAGGCGTCCTCGTCGACGATGATCAGCGTGCGTTCGAACTGACCCATGTTCTCGGTGTTGATCCGGAAGTAGGCCTGCAGGGGGATGTCGACCTTGACACCCGGCGGGACGTAGATGAACGAGCCACCCGACCACACCGCGGTGTTGAGCGCGGCGAACTTGTTGTCACCGACCGGGATCACGGAGCCGAAGTACTCCTTGAACAGGTCCTCCTGCTCCCGCAGCGCGGTGTCGGTGTCGAGGAACAGGACGCCCTTCTCTTCCAAGTCCTCGCGAATCTGGTGATATACCACCTCTGATTCGTATTGAGCCGCTACGCCCGCAATGAGCCGCTGCTTCTCGGCCTCGGGGATGCCGAGCCGGTCGTACGTGTTCTTGATGTCGGCCGGCAGCTCGTCCCAGGTGGTCGCCTGCTTCTCGGTCGACTTCACGAAGTACTTGATGTTGTCGAAGTGAATACCGGTCAAGTCGCTGCCCCACGTGGGCATCGGCTTCTTGTAGAACAACTTCAACGACTTCAACCGCAGATCGTGCATCCACTGCGGCTCGGACTTACGCGACGAGATGTCGACGACAACTTCCTCGCTCAGACCACGCTTGGCCGATGCTCCGGCCGCGTCGCTGTCGGACCAGCCATATTCGTACTTACCGAGTTCTTTGAGTCCCGGGTTGCGCTCTTCAATGTTGGTACTCATCGCGAAGGCCTTTCTTCGTTGATCGTGTCCAATGAGGTGCTGCTGAGAGGTATGAAGGTGGTGCAGACGTGCGCCCCACCAGCCAAGGTAGCGAGACGTTGCACGTGCACGCCGAGCAGGTCTGAAATGGCGTCCGTCTCGGCGTCGCACATTTGCGGAAAAGACGCTGCGATGTGTTGTACGGGGCAGTGACCTTGGCACAACTGCAGCCCGGCGAAACCGGTGCCTTGCCCGACTGGGCGCACGCTGCCAGCGAACCCTTCGACCGAGAGGGCTTGCGCCAAGGCTTCGGTCTGGGCGGTGAGATCGTCGTCGGCCTCAGTCAATGCGGGCCTGAGCCGGTCAGCCAGAGATGCCATCTGGTCACGGGAAAAGTCGGTCACCGCTTCGTCGCCAGCCCGCTCAGCGAGATAGGCCAAGGCTGCTGTGGCGATGTCTTCGTAGGAGTTGGCCAGTTGGGCCTGCCCGCGATCGGTGAGCACATAGGACCGAGCCGGTCGGCCCCGACCGCGTCGCGCCCCGGCGGTGACAAGTTCGTGTTCAACGATGGCTTTGTCGGCAGCGAGGGCATCCAAGTGGCGGCGCACAGCCGCCGGCGTCAGTCCAAGATCGTCGGCAATAGCTCGTGCGGTGATGGGTCCCCTGGCCCCCACCGCGCGACGCACTTCGTCGCGGGTTCGGGACTCAACTGAGCCCAGACCCGCGCGCTGCGCACCTTCGGCTAAAAACACCACATCAGTGTTACCTATATCCACACTTGTTCCAACGTAGGCATGCCTCACCATGTTCCCCGCCTTCCCGGACATATCGTGTCCCGGTGAGCATCCCCACCCCGTCTACGTCGCCGCATCCGCAGCGGGCCGTGGAGTTCTCCGAGGTATGCCGAACCTTCGGCCCCGTGAAGGCGCTCGACGGAGCGACGTGGGGTGCCGCGGCGGGAGCGGTGACCTGCGTATTGGGGCCCAACGGTGCGGGTAAGTCGACGTCAATGGAACTTGCCGTGGGGTTGCAGCGACCGGACGCCGGAACGGTGCGAGTGCTGAGCCTCGATCCGTGGCGTTCACCCCCGGAACACCGCGCCCGGGTGGGGATGATGCTGCAAGACGGCGGCCTCCCCCAGTCGGCGCGGCCGGTGGCCCTCATTCGACACCTTTCACACTTCTACGCCAACCCCTGGCCCGTTGACGACCTCTGCGCTTTGCTCGGTATCGACGACTTTGCCGGCACCGCGGTCCGCCGTCTGTCTGGTGGCCAACGCAAACGGCTTGCGCTAGCAGCAGCGCTGGTCGGCATACCGGATGTGGCATTTCTGGATGAGCCAACCGCCGGTCTTGACCCCCAAGCTGCGCGGGTCACCCACGAGATCGTCCGCGGTGTCGCCGCCCGGGGGGCAGCCGTGGTCCTGAGCACGCACACTTTCACCGAAGCCGAACGCCTCGCCGATCACGTGGTGATCGTGGCGCATGGTCAGGTCGTGGCCCAGGGCAGCGTCGAGGCTATCTGCGCGGGATCTAGCCTGGAAGACCGCTATTTTTCTCTGACCGACGGAGATGCCCATGCCTAAGGCCGCTCCTACCTCCGCGCGGGTGCAGGCCCAGGCGTCCTTCGAGGTCCGCACCTTGCTCAGCAACGGCGAGCAACTGCTGGTCTCGATCATCCTGCCGCTCGTCGCCCTCATTGCACTGGTGTTGCTCAACCCCGGAGCCTTGTCGGCGGGCGGCTTCGAGGCGGTCAATCGAGCAGATGCCGCACTGCTGGCAGTCCCCGGGGTGTTCGCCCTCGCTGTCGTATCCACGGCGTTTACCGGTCAAGCCATCGTCCTCGCCTACGAGCGCAGGTATGGCGTGTTGCGCCTCCTCGGCACGACTCCCCTGGGCCGCGGCGGCCTTCTTGTCGCCAAGGGGTGCGCGGTCGTCGTCGTGGTGGCCGTCCAGTGCGCCGTGCTGGGCGGGGTGGGGCTGGCCCTGGGATGGCGGCCCGAACTGGCCGGCATACCGATGGCGGTGGTGCTGATCCTGAGTGGGTGTGCTGCCTTTTTGGCGCTTGCTGCGCTGGTGGGTGGCGTGCTGCGAGCCGAAGGTGTGCTGGCCTTGGCGAACTTGGCGTGGGTGCTGTTCTTAGGGTGCGGACTGTTGTTCCCCTTGGCGGCGCTGCCGAGCGGGGTGGCGCAGGTGCTGAGGTTCACTCCTCCTGGGGCGCTCGGAGAAGGTCTACGGTCCGCTCTGGCTGACGGAGAAGCGTCCTCCATAGTGTCTTTCGTCATTCTGGTGGCCTGGGCCGCCGTCATCGGCGCGATTGCCTCACGGGCGTTGCGCTGGTCGGACTGACCGGCAGGCCACCTCTCAGAGGCGCCGCCTAGGATTAGCGGGTGAGTCTCCCCCGCGCGATCGCCTCATCTGCCGTTTTCCGTTGGCTGCTGCCCCTCAATCTGGGCGTGCAGATTTTGATCGTGGTCACCGGCGGATTGGTCCGCCTGACCGGTAGCGGTCTGGGTTGTTCGACCTGGCCGCAGTGCGAGCCCGGCGCCTTCACCCCCTCCTTTCGCCCCGAAGACGGGATTCACACTTTTATCGAGTTCGGCAACCGAGTCTTGGGCATCCTGGTTGGGATTGTCGCCTTGGCCGTCGTCGTCGCAGTCCTGCGATACGCAGCCGGGACGGCCAAGCGACGTATGTGGGTGCTCGCAGGCCTCGTGCTGCTTGGGACCTTGGGGCAAGGCGTGCTCGGCGGCATCACCGTGTGGTTGTCCTTGCACCCGGCAATCGTGATGGCCCACTTCTTGATTTCGATGGTGCTCATCGTCGTCTCGACCCTGCTTCTTCTGACGGAGCGCAGGGTGCTCCCATCGCCAGCCTCTCTGCCGCGGCTGGTGCAGGGCTTGGGCCTACTGACCGGCTTCGTTGCAGCCGTGGTCATTGTGCTCGGCACAATTGTGACTGGCTCTGGCCCGCACTCTGGTGATGCCGATGAGCCCGCGCGATTCGGCTTCGACCCGCAGATGGTGGCGTGGCTGCACGCTGACTCGGTGATGCTCTTCATCGGACTGGTGGTCGCGATGGTGGTCGCCACGGCGCTGCTACCTGATGCGAGCAACGCTCGGCTGCCGTGGGTGGCCGTGCTGATGGTTTCTCTACTTCAAGGCGTCGTCGGCTACGTGCAGTACGCAACCGGCGTTCCGGTGCCGTTGGTCTCGCTGCACATGCTGGGTGCCTGCATGTTAACGGCAGCTCTCACGTGGGGTGTGGCCTCAGTGCTGAGCAAGCAGAAGGCCAACCTTGACCAGACCGTCGCGAAGGAGCCCGCTCGCGTTTAGAACGATTCCCATGACGGACGCACGGGACGTAGCCCGCGGGAGATGGATTTGCCGAGGGTGATCCTCAGCGCTCCTGACGTGGCTCACGGTCGACGCTTCAGAGTGGTCAAGGGTGTGAGCTGCGGTTTGGTCAGCAGGATGGGTGCTTCCACGCACTAAGGGAGTGGGCGAAGTTGAATGACCGACCTACGCCCGCCCCTCCTCACTTCCGGCCCCCGATGTTCATCTGCCGACGACACGCCCAGCAAAAGCGGCTCAATCGTGCACGTGCACGATTGAGCCGGTCGATCTCGGGTGTGTCGCGGGCCGTCCAGCGTGCCCTGCGGCGAGTCGTGCACAGCGTCGGAGTCGTCGTCCTCTTCGACCTAGAACCGGGTCACGTCAGGGAGAAGTACAAGAGCGGGTCGACCGCAACACTGAGGAAGAGCAGCGTCAGATAACTGATCGAATAGTGGAACAGCCGCATTGCGCCGAGCGCACTGCCGGAGATGCCGCGTTTGGCCCGCCCGAGCAGGCGGTGCGCTTCGATGATGAAGACTCCGCCGGAAACGACGGCCGTGACGGCATACAGCCAGCCCATTGGGGCCACGGGGATCAGGGCCAGCGAGACCGCAACGGTGACCCACGAGTAGGCCACGATCTGCTTGCCCACGGCGATGTCGTTGGCCACCACCGGCAGCATCGGGACACCTGCGTTGGCGTAGTCGTCCTTGAATCGCATCGATAGCGGCCAGTAGTGCGGCGGCGTCCAGAAGAACACCACCAGGAACAAGACCAGCGGAGCCCAGGACAGCGATCCGGTGACGGCCGACCAGCCGATGAGCACCGGCATACACCCGGCGACCCCGCCCCACACGATGTTCTGAGACGTCCGACGCTTGAGCAGGATCGTGTAGAACACCACGTACAAAACGATCGCCCCAAAGGCCAGGGACGCGCTAATCGTGTTCACCAGCGTTGCCAGCCACACGACCGACCCGACCCCCAGCACCGTTCCGAATATCACGGCATTGCGCGGAAGGATTGCTCCGGTCACGAGGGGACGGTGGGCGGTGCGATCCATGTGTGCGTCAATGTCCCGGTCGATGTAGCAGTTCAGCGCATTGGCTGAAGCCGCCGCCAAAATGCCGCCGACCATTGTGGCCACGATCAACCACAACGAAGGAACCCCGCGCTCAGCCAAGAACATCACCGGGAACGTCGTCACCAAGAGCAACTCGATGATTCGCGGTTTGGTGAGCGACACGTAATCAGCGACCACCGCGCGCATGGGTCGAGATGAACTCGCGCTAGGCGGTCGGGCGTCCAGGTCGGTCACTGATGCCCTTCCGGTCGAACGATGAGGTGAAACGCGCGTAAGGAGTCAATGTTACTTGGCCGTACGGGCTGCGCTGGTCCGCCCTCACGCGTTAGGCTCGACACGTTCGTGACACACCGGTAGACCACCCCCATAGGCGAGGAGCCTTCGTGACTCAACAGAACACCTCCTTCACGTCCGGTCGCAGCGGCGAGCTGGCGTACCCAGTGGCTGAGGCGGCAGGCTGGACCGACGTAGACGTCCGTGCCGTCGACACCGTGCGACTGTTGGCCGCCGACGCCGTCGAAAAATGCGGCAGTGGTCACCCCGGCACGGCGATGAGCCTTGCGCCGTTGGCCTACCTGCTCTATCAGAATGTCATGCGTCACGACCCGTCCGACCCGTCGTGGTTGGGCCGTGACCGGTTCGTCCTCTCCTGTGGGCACTCGAGCCTGACCCAATACATCCAGCTGTATCAGAGCGGCTACGGCCTCGAGATGGATGACCTCAAGGCCCTGCGCACGTGGGGTTCGAAGACCCCCGGCCACCCCGAGGTCCACCACACCACCGGTGTCGAGATCACCACCGGCCCGTTGGGCTCCGGTTTGGCCTCAGCGGTGGGTATGGCGATGGCGCAGCGTCGCCAGCGCGGCATGTTCGATCCCAAGGCAGCACCGCTGACCTCTCCTTTCGACCACCACATCTGGGTCATCGCCTCCGACGGCGACATGATGGAAGGCGTCAGCAGCGAGGCCTGCTCGCTGGCCGGTCACCAGGAACTCTCGAACTTGACGCTCATCTACGACCAGAACTACATCTCCATCGAGGACGACACGGACATCTCGTTCAGCGAGGATGTCGGTAAGCGCTACGAGGCCTACGGCTGGCACGTCGAGACCGTCGACTGGCGCAAGGAAGAGCCCTACACCGAAGATGTCGACTCGTTGTATGCCGCGCTCGAAGCGAGCAAGACGCGCACTGACAAGCCCACGCTGGTCATCCTGCGCACGATTATCGCCTGGCCCGCACCGGAGGCGCGGGACACCGGTGGTGCGCACGGCTCGGCGCTCGGGGCCGACGATATCGCTGCCACCAAGAAACTTCTCGGTTTCGACCCCGGCGTGCACTTTCCGGAAGAGACCGAGATCCACGAACACACCCGCAAGGTCATGGGACGCGGTCAAGAGGCCCACGCCGAATGGCAAAAGGGCTATGACGCATGGCGCGAGAGCAACACGGACGGTGCTGCCCTTCTTGATCGACTTCTGGCCAAAGAGGTTCCCGAGGGCTTGGCCGAGGCCATTCCGACGTTTGAAGCCAGCGAAAAGGGCGTCGCCACCCGGAAGGCTTCGGGTTCGGTGCTCACCGCCTTGGCCGACGTCATGCCCGAGTTGTGGGGCGGCTCGGCCGACCTGGCCGGCTCCAACAACACCACCATGGATGGCGTCCCGAGTTTCGTGCCGAGTGGCAAGGCCACCGACAAGTTCCCGGGCAACGAGTATGGCCGCACGCTGCACTTCGGCATCCGTGAGCACGGCATGGGCATGATCCTCAGCGGCATCGCCCTTGAGGGTCTGACGCGTCCCTACGGTGGCACCTTCCTGATCTTCTCCGACTACATGCGCCCGGCTGTGCGACTGGCCTCGATCCAGCAGTTGCCGACGATTTACGTCTGGACCCACGACAGCATTGGTCTTGGCGAAGACGGCCCGACCCACCAGCCGATCGAGCAGTTGGCTTCGCTGCGGGCCATCCCCGGCCTCGATGTCATCCGCCCCGCGGACGCCAACGAGACGGCCGTGGCCTGGCGCACCGTGCTGGAGACCGTCGACCACCCCAGCGCGATGGCGTTGACCCGTCAGAACGTGCCGACCCTGGACCGGTCGGTCTTCGGTTCGGCTGACGGTGTAGCGCAGGGCGGGTACGTGTTGGCCGATGCCGAAGGGGGTGACCTCAAGGTCATCCTCGTGGCGACCGGCTCTGAGGTCTCTTTGGCCCTGCAGGCCCGCGAAACGTTGCAAGCGGACGGTGTGCCCACCCGGGTCGTCTCCATGCCGTGCCGCGAGTGGTTCGACAAGCAAGACCAGAGCTACCGCGAAGAAGTCCTTCCCCCCGCTGTGCGCGCCCGCGTCAGCGTGGAGGCTGGAGTGTCCCAGGGTTGGCGCGAGGTCGTCGGTGACGCCGGTCGGATGATCAGCATCGATCACTTCGGTGCCTCCGCTGACTACGAGCGCTTGTACCAAGAGTTCGGGATCACGGCCGAAGCGGTGACTGCGGCAGCGCACAACTCAATGAAGGCCGTTGAAGCCGGCGAAGGCCCCATGCAGAACACCCCCACCGAAAAAACCGACGAAGCCAATCCCACGGGGGACGCCGCCTCCGGTGGCACCCATTCCAGCGACGCAACCCAGAAGTGAGGACGCTATGACCCAAGACACGAACGCATCCACAGACCGCCTCAAGCAGCTCTCCGACGCCGGAGTCTCGATCTGGTTGGACGATCTGAATCGTCCGATGATCAAAGAAGGCGAGCTGCAGAGCCTATTGGACGATAAGCACGTGGTGGGGGTCACCACCAACCCCAGCATCTTTGCTGCGGCCTTGGCCGACGGCGAGTCCTACACCCCCCAGATCAAGGACCTCGCCGCCGAAGACGCGGACGTCGAGAAGACGGTCTTCACCATCACCACCGAAGACGTGCGCGACGCCTGCGACATCTTGATGCCAGTGTTCGAGCGCACCGACGGTGTCGACGGCCGCGTGTCGATCGAGGTCGACCCTCGCATGGCCGCTGACACTGAGGCGACGGTGCAGATGGCCCAGCGCCTCTTCGACACCGTTGACCGGCCCAACGTGCTGATCAAGATCCCGGCGACGCTCGAAGGATTGCCTGCGATCAGCCAGACCCTGGCCAAGGGCATTAGCGTCAACGTGACGCTGATCTTCTCTCTGGACCGCTATCGCGGCGTCATGAACGCCTTCCTTACCGGTCTGGAGCAGGCACGCGAGCACGGAATTGACCTCTCGAAGATCCACTCGGTCGCGTCCTTCTTCGTCTCTCGTGTGGACGCTGAGATCGAT
>JBBQNO010000102.1:0-8299 GCA_038330045.1 Actinomycetales bacterium
CCTCCTCGCCCAACTGATCGGCCCCGAGATCGGCCAGCGACCCAACGAGATCGACGACGACGCCTCCCTGTTGACGATGGGGTTGGACTCGCTCACTGCGGTCGACCTCGTGAAGACCCTAGAACACGAACTCGGCACCTCGCTCCCGACCACCCTGCTTTTTGAGTACCCCTCGATCGCCCAGCTGGCGGCATACCTCACCGCGAAGCGGCCCACTGCGGCACCGGCCCTCGTCGAAGAAATAGGAGAGGCCCGGGAGTTTGCGCTCGCGCCAGTGCAGACGGCCTTCCACATGTTGGGCCGACTGCACCCCGAGCTCGCTGCCTACGCCTGCATTCGCCTGAGCGTCGAGGGCACCCTCGACGACACATTGCTGGCGCGTTCGCTGGCCGTGCTGGACGAGCGCCACGACATGTTGCGTATGCGGATCACCACCGCGGACGGTCGGCCCCGGCAGCACATCGAGCCACGTGCAAACGCGGCGTGGCCACCTTGGTTCGCGGTCAGCGACCTGGCCGGACCCGTCGAAGACGCCGAGGAGGAGCTCTCCAACGAGGTCTTCAGTCTCGACACGCAGGCACCGATCCGCGCGTCCCTGCTTCGTGAAAACGCCCACACAGCACACCTCATCATGGTGCTCCATCACGCCGGCGGCGACGGAGCGAGCCTCAACGTCATCTGCGAGGACGTCTGGGCGATCTACACCGCGCTCAGCCTGGGGCACGATCCTGACCTGCCACCGTTGCGCTCACACTTTCGCGACCATGTCCGGCTCACCGAGCACGCCCGCGCGAGCGATGCGTTCGCTGCGGACGCGGCCTACTGGCACCACCAGCTGCAGGTCGCCGGGCCAGCGCAGCGAGCACAATTGCCATTATCACTGCCACTTCCATTGTCACTGCCCCCCGATGAGGCACCAGTCGCCGACCCCTCGTGGCCGCTGAAAGCACGGCAGGTGGCACTCTCACGCGATGTGACGCAGGCGCTGCAGGACCGCGCCGCGCAGATGGACGTCTCGCTCTTTCATCTGGTGCTCTCCGTCTACGTCAGGCAACTGGCCACGTGGACGGGGCAGCCGGAGGTCACCGTCAATGTCGCGCGGGCCGGGCGGGACGCCCGCCTCGAGGACATCAATCGGCTGGTGGGCTCTTTTGCCGACACCCTGCCGCTTACCGTGACGGTGCCTGCCAGCGACGACCCTGCCGCCTTGCCGGTCGCGGTGCGGCAGGCGTGGCTGGACACCATGAAGCACGCCGAGGTCAGCACGCTCGATTTGGCCCGGATGCTCCCGACGCTGGACGACTCCCCCCGAACCGCCGGCAACGCCAGTTTCAGTTTCGCTCGGTTCCCTCTTGATGTTCCGCCGCACTGCCCGGTCCGCGTCAGCGCCACGGCCGCCCGTACCGCTTCGGCGGCAACCCGGCTGGGCTTGGTCGGGTGGGAGTTCGACGGGTGCCTGCACTTCTCGTGGAACTATCCCGAGAGCGCCTTCACGACCGCGACCATCGACCGCTTCGCCGAAGAGTTCTGCACCGACCTCGTCTCCCTCGTCGATATCTCCACTCCCATTCAGCTGCGGGACGGAATCGCCCCCCGCATCCACGGTCAGTGCGTGCGCACCCCCGATGCACTTGCGGTGCAGATCGGGGACGCCACCACTACCTATGCGCAGCTCGACCGCGCCGCTCGGGCCCTGGCGCGCAGGCTGCAGGTGGCGGGCGTCGCGCCGCGCGAACGGGTGGCGTTGCTCACCGAGCCTGGCCCGGGGTCGGTGATCGGCATACTCGGGATTCTGTATGCCGGAGCGACGTGGGTGCCGCTGGACTCCCGGCACCCGGTGTCTCGGCTCGTGGATCAGGCCTCGCGCTGCCGCACGACCGCAGTGGTCGCCGATCCGGCCACGAGGACGCTGGCCGGTCAACTAGACGGTGGCGCAGTCGTTGACGTCGCAGCCGTCGAGGTCGCAGCTGTGGAGTCCGCAGACGACCTCGCGGACCTGAGCGACCTGGCTACCGAACCGGGCGACGACGCCTACATCATCTTCACCTCAGGGACGACGGGACGCCCTAAGGGCATACCGATCACTCATCACGCCATCACGACCTACCTCGACTGGGCGATCTCGACCTTCGGCTACGCCGAGGGCGACCGGATGGCTGCGACCGCCTCCTTGTGTTTTGACGCATCGGTCCGCCAGTTGCTTGCGCCGTTGCTGGTGGGGGCCACGGTCGTGGTGATTTCACGCGATACGTTGCGGGACCCAGCGGCGCTGCTCGCCGAGGTTGAACAGCGCCGGGTAAGCGTCTGGAGTTCGGTGCCCACGTTGTGGGGTGAGTTGGTGCGCGCGGCCGAGCGTCGGCATACCCAGACGGGGGCCGCGCCGGACCTGTCAGCGTTGCGCTGGATCCATACCGGCGGTGAGGCGCTGCGGGGTGTCTTGGTGCGTCGCTGGTTCGACCTCTTCGGGACCGGGCACCGGATCGTGAACCTCTACGGGCCGACCGAAGCGACCATCAATGCGACCTTCCACATCATCGACACCCGGCCCGACGACGAAGGTGGCACCCTACCCATCGGGCGACCGGTCGCCGACACGGTGATCGAGGTCGTCGGACCGGACGGACGCACCTGCTCCGCCGGTGAAGCGGGTGAGTTGTGGCTCTCGGGCCCCGGCCTGACGGCCGGCTATCTGGACGATCCCGCGCTGACGGCTGAGGCCTTCACGGTCAGGGCGGGCCGCCGGTACTACCGCAGCGGAGACCGGGGGCTTCGTCAGGCCGACGGAACGTACGAATTTCTGGGACGAACCGACCGGCAGGTCACGATTTCGGGTCACCGCGTCGAGCCTGCCGAGATCGAGTCGGTGTTGCTGTCCCACGACGGAGTCGAGCACGCCGCTGTCGTGGTCGAGAATAAGTCTGAGTCTGGCCGGACGGGGGTGCCGCGCCTGCTGGCCTACGTACAGTCCCGACGATCTCAGGCCAGCCACACCACCGTTTCAGCCGGCGATCTGCGCACTTACCTGGCCACCCACCTTCCGCCGTATGAGGTGCCTGCCCAGATCCGGTTCGTTGAGGCCATGCCGTTGACCCTGGTGGGCAAGGTGGACGTTGCTCGCCTGGACGCATCCGCCGCCGGTGCGGCGCGCGAGGCAAGGGCGCTCGGGCAACCCTTGGCAACCCCGATGCAGCGACTCATCGCCGAGGTGTGGCGCGAGGTGATCGGAGTCGATCAGGTCTTCGCCGACGATGACTTCTTCGCCCTCGGCGGCGACTCGATCGCCGTGCTGGAGGTCTTCGCCCGGCTCGAACCCCACTGTGATGAACTCCCCGCACCGACTGCGCTCTACCGCCACCGCGTCCTCGCCGACCTCGCCCGAGTCATCGACGCAACGGCGGCTTCTTCGGCAGCGGAAATCCCCACCCCCACTGGGTATGCCGACACGCCCTTTCCCCTGACCCCGGCTCAGAGGGGGTTCCTGGTGGCCGAAGCCCTGTCCCCTGATGCACGATTGAGTTGGGTCAACAGCCTGCGCATTGAAGGCCCCCTCGACCCCGTGCTGCTCCAAAGGGCCGTCGACGCACTGGTCGCTCGACACCCCATGCTGCGCGTGCAGATCGCGGCCGATCAACGGCCGCCGATGCAGCACGAGGTTCCTGCGCCAGCCGCGATCAAGGTTCCCTGCGAAACCATCGCACCTGAGCGTCTCGTCGACCGACTGTCCGAGGAACGGGCCTACCGGTTCGACATCTCTGAATGGCCGCTGCTGCGACTGCGCCTCTTCCGGTTGGCGGCCGACGAGTTCGTGCTGCTCGTCCACGGGCATCACGCCATAGCGGACGGATACAGCGCCGCGCTCTTGGTCGAAGAACTGATGACCCTCTACGACGGGTTGGTTTCGGAGCAGCCCGCCGTGTTGCCTGCGCTGCGCAGCACCTTCCGCGACTACGCCGCGCTGCTCCTGAAAGCACCCGAGGGTGCGGCCGCAGCTCCGCCGCATCTCGCCAGGACCGAACTGTCGGCATACACAGCGCCGCGGCTTCGACGCTCGCCCGAACCGTTTGAAGGTCCCGAAGTTGATGGCTACGTCGATGCTGCGACGAAATCGAGCTTCACCCTGGACGCCCGAAGCACCGCCGCCTTAAGGCGATTGGCTTATTCGCAGGGCACTACGCCGTATGCGCCGCTCGTGACCGCCTACTACCGCGGGCTCGCCCGCGTGACGGACCAAAGTGATCTGGTGCTCGGGGTGGCCTCCACCGGGCGGGATTACTCGCTAGCTGACGTGACACGCATCGTCGGACCATGTGCCCATCTCCTGCCGATTCGAGTGACTGATCCGGGGACCACCTTTGGCGAGCAAGCCAGCCACATCGGTGAAGCCGTGACTTCCGCTCGCGAGTCGGGCGCCTCGATGCGTCACCCGCCTGCCGCCCCACGCTCCGGCGGCATCGCGACGCCGATGGGCGCTCAATTCGTCTTCAGCTACCTCGACTTCGGGTCGCTGGGCCAGATCTCCGGTCGGACGTTGACCGTGACCTGGGATCGCCACGGCGCCGATCTGGAGCCGCCGCCGATCGGCACCGATCTCTTCTTCACCGCTCGTCCCGACACCGACTCGCTGCAGTGCACCCTGCGCTCGTCGGCCGGTGTGATGACGCCGGGTGAATGCGATGACCTCGCCGAGTCGATCCGGCATGACCTCCTGATCGCAGCCGGGACGCTGCCGAGGCTGGACGCCGCCATCGTCGGATATCTGCCCGCCCCCGCCGACCTCATGGCGGCCATCAGTGTGGCTCCATCGGCGGCTTCGAGAGAAGCACTCCGCAGCCGCATTTTTCCGAACGGCCAGCCGCGCTTGCTCGAGGAGATGTCCACTTCCATGGGGACGTCCGGTTTCGTTGCCCTCCCGATCTTTGCCGATGAGCTGGCCGTTCGAGGCCGCGAAGCACTGTCCCGCGACGTCGCCCAAGCCGTGGGGTTTGCCACCGAGCACGGGGCACGCTGCGTCTCCCTGGCCGGGATGCTCCCGTCTCATACGGCATACGGAATGGCCGTGGTCCGCGAGTTAGACATCGACTCAGCCACGGTCTCCACCGGGCACGCCGCGACGGCCGCGTCGGTGGTCAAGACCGTCGTGGCTGCCCTGGACCAGACCCACCGTGACCTGGCCGAATGCACGGTGGCCTTCCTGGGGATCGGGTCCATCGGGAGGTCGGCCCTCGACCTGCTCCTCACGCTGGCTGGATCACCGAAGGCCCTGGTCTTGTGTGACGTCCCCAGTCGTCGCCACCACCTCGACACCTTGGCTTCGCAACTCGGGGTCGATGGCTACCCAGGGACCGTCACGGTCGCATGCTCAGACTCGTCACTGCCCGAGGCCGTCTACGGCGCCGACGTCATCGCCGCCGCGATCAGCGGGGATCAACAGAGCCTCGACGTGGATCGTCTGCGACCCGGCACGATCGTGGTGGACGACTCCTTCCCGCACTGCTTCGATGCCGAGGCCGTTCGTCGCAGGATGGGCACACGCGGCGACATCCTCGTCGTCGGAGGTGGTCTCCTCGACTGCGGCCCGGTCATTCGGCGGTTGGCTGACGGCATCCTGCCCGCGGCGCAGATGGCTGCGGTGATCAGTCACCGGGTCCCGGACACCATTGCCTCCTGCCAACTCGAATCGCTCCTTCAAGCACGTCGACCCGACGCTCCGGTCGTGCACGGTCTGGTCACACCCGCACTCGCCGCGACCTACTGGAACGAGCTCACCGCCGCAGGCATCCGGGCCGCGCCGTTGCACCTTCTCCAGGACGCGGTCACGCCCGCATACATCGAGGCGTTCCGACGCTCTTGAGGGGTGAGCGGGTTAGTGGCGCAGATGAGACAGGACGGACCCGATAGGCGCACTGAGAATCAGCACCGTCAGCAAGGCGCGGTAACCCCCACTCCTCAGGTGGCCGATCTCAGCGATACCCGGCGATCGGATCAGGGCGATCACTAACGCACCTCCCAGCAGCACAACCCCGACGTCGACCCCCAGCGGAAATGCGGACAGCGAGCCGACGATCACAGCTGCATTGCCGCCGACCCAACTGCCCAGCTGCGTCCGCGCCCAGACCGAGGGTAGCCCGGCGGCCGCTCGCTTTTGGATGATGCCGATTCCGAAGCCGCCGACCCCGCAGACCAACACCAGGTATGCCGCGAGCCAGCTGCCCTGAGCCCATTCCAACGGCCCTGTCACGGCCGCAACGAGCCCACCGGCGACGACGCTGAGCGCCGCGCTAGCGATGAAGATCGTGGACGACTCTCGGTCGCCGCGGGTGCGAACTCCCGATCGCGGCGGGGCCGCACTGACGGTCATTCCTGCAGACCAGCCACGGCCACCGTTAACAAGACCGCAGAGTCCTCGATGGCGTCGAGGCGATGGCGAGCGGGCGGGATGATCAGATAATCACCGGCGGTGGCTTCGCAGGAAACGTCCCCGGCGACCAAGGACACCCGACCGGCCAGCACCTGGAGGGTCGCTTCGCCCGGGCTGTCGTGCTCGCCCAAACCGTGCCCCGCGCTCAGCGCAATCACCGTCTGGCGCAAGGCGTGTTCGTGGCCGCCGTGCACGGTGAGGGCACTGCGCCCGCTTGCCCCTTGCCGGGCTGCGGCCATGTGCTCATCCGCCAATGCGGTCAATGACAACGAATCCATCAGAATGCTCCTTGAGTTGAAAGGTGAGCCAAACAGAGATCTGGCTCGACGAAGGGGTCCAGGCTGTCGACCTGGACTGATGCGCCCCATGCCTGCATTGCGCCTTGCATCAAGCCCAGGTGCATGGAGCAGACGACCGTCGACTGGGTGTGGGTCAGCTCCAGAAACGGGCAGTGCCTCAGTTTGATCGACGCTATGTCGTCGAAGTCATCTACTTCCGGGGCAAAGCCAATCTCCGTCAGCAAGCCGATGAGTTGCTCGATGGAGTTCTCGGAGGTTGCTGGGCTCGTCTGGGGAACACCAGTGCGACTTTGGGCCTGCCGTTGACCCCAGGACCTCCCGATCTGCAGGGCACGTTGGCCCGGGTCCGGCCCTTCGGCGAGTCCAGCTACCAAGACCTCAGCCAGCATGCGGTATGCCCGTGGACCGGAAGGATCCATCCCCGGAGTCGGTGCGAACAGTTGCGCCGGCCGACCAGGGGCACTAGGTGTCGACATCACCTGTTCCACCTGACCGAAGGCCACCAGTCGAGTCAGGTGGAAACGCACAGTGTTTGCGTGCACACCCAACTTTTTCGACAGGTCGTTGATGGTCTGCGGTCCCGCAGCACCCTTGAGCGCCCCCAGCACCGCTGCTCGACGGCCTGCGCCAGGGCTGTGATCGGCGGTGGGAGACATGCTCTAGAGTTTACACAACATTAACTTGTATAAACGACAGGAGAAACGTGATGTCAGTTCACGACGAGGTGGCTCAGCACGACGCAGACCTGGATGTGCGGACGCTGCGCAAACCCGACAAGCACCCCACCATCTTCGCGGCGTATGCCGAACTGGCCGTTGGGTCCTCGTTCGTCTTGGTCAACGACCACGACCCGCGACATCTTCACGACGAGTTCGAAACGGACTTCGCCGGCGGCTACGACTGGGAGTACCTCAACACCGACCCCCGCGACTGGCGCATCAAGATCAGCAAGACTGCCTCCACCGCCCTTCCGCGCGTCCTGATCAACAGCGCCGAGATCGACGAGCAGCCTGCAGACGGGGACGGCCGGGGCGTGTTGTGGAAACTGACGATGCGCGAGCGTGACCTGGACTCCAACATCGTGTCGTTGCCTCCGGGCGGTGGGATCGAGGCCTACAACGGCCCCGATCTCGACGTCATGATTCACGTCATCGCTGGTGCCGGTCACCTCACCAGTGAGGGTGGCGTCGTCGACCTGCGGCCCGGCTCAGTGCTGTGGCTTCCGCGCCGATCCCGCCGTCAGTTCGACGCCGGGCCGCAAGGCCTGCGCTACCTCACGGTGCATCAGCGGCGCCAAGCCCTGGTGCTGGACACCAGCCGAGCCCGACTGAGCAACTGACCTATGGCCGCGGACCAGCCTTGCGAGCGCGTCGACGATCCGGTGGCTCTGCTGGAACGCTGGGAGGGTGCCGGCGGCACCTGGCGCGTGCTGGGCTGGCGCGAACATGCCGTGACGATCAGTTTGTGCCAGTGCGACGGCGGCACAGAGGCCGATCGCTTCACCTCAGCCAACCCTGCCTTGGCGCGCCACCTCGCCGGGCGCAGCCGCAGCGACGACCGGCCTGAGATCATCGAGTCCTCC
>JBBQNO010000103.1:0-8252 GCA_038330045.1 Actinomycetales bacterium
GCCTTGCCGACCGAGCGTTGCCGTACTCCGGCGAGAATCCCTCCGACCAACCCCTAGGTGGGGCCCTGGTCATGTGGGGTATGGCCCTCGTCTCTCCGCATTCCGGCGGCGACCTCACCGCCCAGCAGTGGATCTTCGGTCTGTGGGCCCTGATCGCCATGGCGCTGATCGCGACCGCCGTGTTGGCGTTGGTCGCGATGCAGCCGCACCGCCCGTGGCAGGCTGCCCACCTCGCTGTCAGTCCAGTCATTGCCGTCTTGGCCTTGGTGTCGGTCGACTTGTGCGCGGTCGTGCTGGTGATCTGGGCGCTGTGGGCCTGGCATCGACAACACCCCGTCGTATGCGGACTCTCGCTCGGTGTCGCCTTCCTGTTCCGCCCGTACCCGTTGGTTTTCGTGTTGGCTCTGGTGCTTTTGGCCTGGCGCGGCCAGCGCACCCATCAGGGTATGCAGGTGCTGGTCGCAGCAGCCGTCGGCGCCATGGGTATCTACTTACCGCTCCTGCTTATCGTCGGCGACCCGATCTTGACCGCACCCCGGCGGTGGCTCTCCAGCGCCCCGGCTACGGCGCTTTGTCCATCATCCCGAGCCTCAACGAGCTGGCCCTGAGCACCACCGCCGCCACTGTAATCACGGTGAGTGGGTGGGTGATCGCAACCTTCGTCGGCTGGTGGCTTGCCGCTCGCGCGCTGCCCCGATCCGCGGCCCTCGCCCACCGCGCCAACGGCGACGTCCCCAGCGCACGGCTGCCCTTTGTCAGCGTGCACACTGTCGTGGCCGTGGCCGCACCGATGATGCTGATCGTGATGCTCACCGCAAAGTCGGTGTCAGTCCAAACTGGGCTCTGGATCTTGCCGTTCCTCGCGCTCAGCACCGTGGCCTGGCGCGATCACCTCGTCTGGGCCGCAGCCGAAATCGTGCACTTCGAAGCGGTGTGGCTGCACATCGGCTTCAGCGCCGACCCGGGGCGGGGGCTACCGGGCGATGCCTACTCGATCGCGATCGCGGCCCGCTCCATGATGTGGGCCTGGGTGCTGCTGCGCGTGTGGTCGATGCGCCCGGTCAGCGAGGCTCTGGCTGCGCCGGATCTTCCTGCTCAGCCCACCACCGCAGCAACCGCGCCGTAGCCTCATCGCGGCCTACTTCGCCGTGCTCCATCCGCACCCACAGCAGGTACTTGTAGGCCCTTCCGAGCACCGGGCCGGGCTTGACGCCCAGAATCTCGGCGATCTCATTGCCATTGAGTTCGGGCCGTATCGCTTCCATCTCTTCTTGAGACCGCAGCATCTCGATGCGTCGCTCCAGGTCGTCGTACGTCGCCGAGAGCTTGGCGGCCTTGCGTTGATTGCGCGTGGTGCAGTCCGAGCGAGTGAGTCGATGCAACCGGCCGAGCAGGGGCCCGGCGTCGGTGATGTATCGGCGCACCGCAGAGTCGGTCCACTCACCGCCGCCATACCCGTGAAACCGCAAGTGCAACTCGACCAGCCGGGACACCGCTTTGGTCGTGTCTTTGTCGTAACGCAGGGCTCGCATGCGCGTGCGCGTCAACTTCGCTCCGACCATCTCATGGTGGTGGAAACTCACCCCGCCGGCGCCCTCAAACCGCCTGGTCGCTGGCTTGCCGATGTCGTGCAGCAAAGCCGCCAAGCGCAATACTAAGTCCGGCCCGGGCACGTCGTCGGGACCCTCGGCGTCGGCCGGGCTCTCCAGGGCGATCGCCTGCTCCAGCACCTGCAGCGAGTGCTCGTAGACATCCTTGTGCCGGTGGTGCTCGTCCACTTCGAGCTGCAGGGCGGGCACCTCGGGCAGCACCACGGCGGCCAACCCGGTATCGACCATCAACTCAAGACCTGCTCGGGGGTCTGCGCCCATCAGGAGTTTGTTGAGCTCTTCACGGACCCGCTCGGCGGACACGATCGACAAGCGCTGGGCCATCTCGGTCATCGCCTCGGCCACCGAAATCGAGACGTGCACCCCCAAGGTCGAGGCGAAGCGGGCGGCCCGCATCATCCGCAGCGGGTCGTCCGAAAACGACACATCCGGGGTGTGCGGGGTGCGCAGCAGCATCGCCGATAAGTCATCGAGGCCACCGTGCGGGTCGACAAACACCCGCTGTGGTAGTTGTAACGCCATCGCGTTGATGGTGAAGTCTCGGCGCACCAGGTCATCGATCAGCGAGTCGCCAAAGGCCACGATGGGTTTGCGGGACTGCTCGTCGTAGGCGTCGGCCCGATACGTGGTGATCTCGACCATCGCCTCGTCGCGCCGACCCCCGATCGTGCCGAAGATCCGGCCGACATCCCAGGTGTGGTCGGCCCATCGAGACAGGATCGGCTCAATCGCCTCTGGTCGAGCCGAGGTCGTGAAGTCCAGGTCGGGAGAGGGGCGACCCAAGAAGGCGTCGCGGACTGGGCCGCCCACCAGGGCAAACTCGTGCCCGGCATCGGCGAAGGCTTGGCTCAGATCGCTCAATGAGTCGAGGATCGGAGTCAGATGTCGCACCGATCGGGCCAACATCTCGGCGTGGGACACGGGCTCAGACACGATCACCTACCTTACGCACGCTCAGCCCCTGCGCGGCATCCACGCTGTTTTGATGCTGGGGCTAATCCCGCGATAGATACAGTGGCCTGATGACCATCGCCCCTAGGCCGGCTCGGCCCGCCCGGCGAGCGGTCGCGCTGCACGAGACGTCTGCCGGAGGCGTCATGGTCGACGTTTTCCGGGGGAAGGCGCGCGTGCCGTTGATCGCGCGGCGTAATCGCAACGATCGCATCGAGTGGTGCCTTCCCAAAGGCCATGTCGAAGCCGGCGAGACCCTCGCGCAAACTGCGGAGCGTGAAGTGGCCGAGGAAACGGGAATCGTGGGCCGCTCCCTGGTCATTTTGGGGACCATCGAATACTGGTTCACCACCCCCCAGCACCGAGTCCACAAGATGGTTTACCACTACCTTTTGGAGGCCACCGGGGGTTCGTTGACGATCGAGAACGACCCCGACCACGAAGCCATCGACGCCGCCTGGGTGTTCCTCGACGAGGCCGACCAAACGCTGACCTTCCCCAACGAGCGACGGATCGCACAGTTGGCCCGGCAACGCCTCGTCGGCAGTTCCTAGCCGCGCGGATCGACGCAGCCCCGATGACCCACAGCAGATCTCTGCCCCGCCCGCGCAACGGGCATGTCGGCATACCCCGGGCCGTGGTCGTTTGTGCTCTCGCCCTGCTGCTATCACTCGCCGGAGTTGCGCCCATGGCCGGCGGCGCACCCGGCAAGGAGACCGATAACGCCACCGCGGTAGGTGCTCAGGAGGACGGCAATCCTGTGCGTGTCACCCTCGACCAGGTCTCGCCGTCGGTGGCCAGACCGGGTCAGACGGTGTCCCTGACTGGCTCGATCGAGAACGTGTCGCAGAGTTTCATCACCCTGGGCTCGGCTACCGTCAGCACCCAAACCCGTGCTCTGGACACCGTTGGAGCGCTGGATGCGTGGCTGGCGGGCGACCAAGAGCTGACCACCCCTCAGCAGGTGGGGCAACGTGGGCTCTCCAGGCGTCTGTTGCCTGGCGAAACCGCCGACTTCACCCTGGTCGTCCCGGCCGGCACCATTGCGCCGCCGTTCTCGTTTGCCTCATTGCCCCTGCTCGTGGACATCACGTCCGATGAGGGAACGATCGTCGGCAGCGTCCACACGGTCCTGCCGTGGTATGCCACGTCGTCGCCCGGCACGCCATTGCAACTCTCGTGGGTCGTGCCGTTGACGGTGCCGCCTGAGCCGACCCTGAACTCCACACCGGGGCCTGAGCACACGCAGGCGTGGCTCGACGTGGTGGGCACCGCGTCTCCGGCTCGAGCCTGGCTCGAAGGTCTGGGCGGCTATAACCCCACCTTTGTGGTGGACCCCGCGCTGCTGGTCCCGTCGGCCTCGGCTGCCGACATCTCCGCTGCGGCACCTACTGAGCAGATCCCATTGCCCACCCCATCCGAGCCCTCGTCGGCCCCCACCACTACCCCACCCGATGATGCAGCCGCCAGTTCCACTGCCCCCACGTCGGACGACGCCACCGAGTCGGATGACCCCAGTGAGCTCGTTGAACTGCCGCCGGAGTCAACACGCATCCAAGAGGCCGAGGCAGAAGTGCAAAACCTGCTCGGCAGCGTCCCCGCCGACCAGTTGTGGTGGTTGCCGGTGGCCGATCCAGACCTTGCTGCCCTCGTTGATGTCGGCGTTGATGCCGAAATCGTCAACGACGTGATCAACGCGAGGCTGCCCCCGTCGGTCCTGGAGGCCGACGCGTTGGTGGAGCGAGGCCGGCACGACATCGGGTGGCCTGTGTGGTCGCAGATTGATGCCGGCCAACTCGATGCCGTGCACGGTCTGGAGTCGGCGTCGCCCCTGTCCGCCGTGGTGGTGCCGCGGTCGACGTTTACAGCCGCGTCGGGCCTTGATCATGAGCCCGTCGCTGATTACAACACCACCACCGGCGACCTCACGCTCCTGGGATACGACGAACGACTCAGCGACCTCGTGGGGTCCATGCCGGCGGCGAGTGCAGATGCCGAACAGATCCAAGCAGTCCTGGCCTATACATTGGCTCGATACCAGCACACCCCGGCGGACCCAGGAGCGGTGGTCATCGCTCCGGCGCGCAACGTCGCCATCGAGGCCGAGACCGTGCGCGACCTCGGTGCTGCACTGAGGTCAGCGCCATGGATCACCCAGGTGCCTGCGGCCACGCTGCTGGACGATGCCGATCCCGGCAGTGCCGGTGAGGCCTCATTCACGGCGACCACCTCCGTGCCCACTCCGCCACCAAGCCCACTGTCCCTGAAGGCAATCGACAGGATCGAAGGGGTGCGTGACACGTTGGCCCAGCTCAGCGGCATACTGCCCAGCGCGGTTGCGGTGCAACGCTGGGAGCCGGTGCTCAACGGACTGTATTCGACGCGGTGGCGCACCAACCCAGATGGGTGGCCCGTGCCACTCTCCACCCTGGAGTCTCAGATCCAGATCGTCGTCGACGGCGTCCGCATCAACCCGACTTCCGTGAATTTCTTAGCCCAGGAAGGTCTGATCCAGATCACCATCATTAACGACCTACCGGTCGCCGTGCAGGACCTCCAGCTCACCCTTTCCCCGGGCAACGGGCGGTTGCGGATCATCGACCAACCCACACCGATCAGTATCGGCGCCCAGAGCAGGACCAACGTCCAGTTTCGCGCTCGTGCGGTGGCCGCCGGTGAGGTGCCGGTAAGAGCCACGTTGACGACCCCGAGTGGGTTGATGATCGGGGCGACCCAAGAGGTCGATGTGCAGGTGCGTCCCACCGGCATCTGGATCTACTGGGTGCTCGGAGGCGTCGCCGGGGTGATCTTGATCTTGGGGTTGACGCGGGCCTTGCGCCGTCCTACCGCCAGCACTGAGCCGGAGTCCGCATGAGTGAGCCGCAGATGCCCGCGGGTGAGCAACCCGGGGCCCGGAAGCCACATATGGGCAAAGCGAATTCGTCGTCCTCGTTGGCCCGATCCAGCGCCTTGATGGCTTCCGGGACGTTGGTATCTCGGGTCCTCGGCCTGGTCCGCGTGGCCTTGCTCGCAGGTGCCATTGGGCCGTTGACCCAGGCGGCCAACGCCTGGGATAACGCCAATACGTTGCCGAACACCATCTACCTCTTGTTGGCCGGCGGGGTGCTCAATGTGGTGTTCGTGCCACAACTGACACGTGCGTTGGCCCGCGAGGATAAGGGCCGCGATCTCACAGATCGTCTGATCACGCTGGCCTTGACGGCACTGTTCGCCATCACGGTCGTCGCCACGGCTGGTGGCTGGGTGCTCACCAAACTCTATGCCTGGAGCTGGAGCGGCGACCAACTGGCTTTGGCCGTGGCGCTGGCCTACCTCTGCTTGCCCCAAATCCTTTTCTACGGCATCTACGCCATCCTGGGCCAAATCCTGAACGCCCAGGAGAGATTCGGCTGGTACATGTGGGCACCGGTCGCCAGCAATATTGTGGCAATCGCAGGACTCATCGTCTTCGCGTTCATCTACCCCGACGCGGGCGACATAGCGCTCAGCGACTGGACCGCGTCGATGATCTGGCTCCTGGCTGGCACAGCGACTTTCGGGATCGTGGTGCAGGCTGCCGTGCTATTCGAACCCGTGCGCCGCAGCGGATTTCGCTACCGGCCACGGTGGGGCTTTCGCGGCGTTGGGTTGCGTGCGGCTTCCCAGATGGCGATCTGGACGCTAGCCATCATCGCCATCTCCCAGGCCGGGCTGCTCCTGTCTTCTAACGTCCTCAACGAGGCGACCGACGGCATCAATGGCGTGCCAGGAAAGGCCGCCTACGGGTACGCCTTCCTCCTTTTCATCCTGCCGCACTCGTTGATCGCAACCTCACTGCTGACGGCCATGCTGCCTAGCCTGTCTCGGGCGGCCGCAGCGGACAATCGGCCGTTGCTTGCCGAGCAGTATCGACGCGGGTTGCGGCTTCTGGCGACCGCGATGGTGCCGATCGCTGTTGCCATGATCATCCTCGCGCCGCAGATCACGGCCCTGCTGTTCATCCTCACCGGGCCCCAAGCGACGAACGCCATCGCCTCAATCCTGATGATCCTCACTGTCGGCCTGGTGCCCTATGGGATCTATTTGCTGTCCCAGCGGGTCTTTCACGCCTACCAGGAGGGTCGGCCGCCCTTCCAGTTGCAAGTGGTGATCACGACGGTCTCCGTTGTGGCCATCGTCGGTGCCTTCTTCTTGCCCAACAACCTCACGGCGATGGGGATCGCTGCTGGTCAATCTGCGGGCCAGATCGTGGCGGCAATATTGGCGGTCGTCTGGGTGCGTCGGCGGATCGACACTCCAGACATGAGTGACGTCCGCCGCACCTACCTTGGAGCCTTCGCCGCGTCGCTGATCGCCGCCGCGCCCACGCTCGGCATACAACTATGGTTGAACTCTCTTCTGGACGGCAAGGTCGCCGCGCTCGTCACCCTGGGCGTATGCGCAGTGGTCTTCTTCGGGCTATACGGCGTGGTCGCGCACCGGTTAGGGGTTCGCGAACTGTCCGAAGTCCTCACTCCGCTGACCCGTCGTCTGCGGCGGGGCGGGCCTGCACCGAAAATTCCCTCACCAGCGAGCGACTCACCGACGCCTGCCCCAGCACGCCACGATGCGCTGCCGTCACCACTAGTCTTGGACTGGTCTGATTCGCAACGTGAATTGAGCAAGGAGCCCATGGTGCACGGCATCGATACCGGCACGGTCCTGGGGGGGCGCTATGCCCTCGAGGAGTTGCTGGCCCGTCGCGACGACACCCTGGACTATTGGTCGGCCCACGACCAGACGCTCGACCGGCTCGTTGCGGTCACGGCTTTGCCGGCCACGGGAGCCCACGAAGAGATGGCTCATGCGGTCCTCGACGGCGCTCGCCGCACTGCGGGTGTCGATGACCCCCGTTTAGTCCGGGTTCTGGACGTCGGTCTTTCCGATGGGGTGTGTTGGATCGTCGAAGAGGGACTCAGTGACGCCGAGTCGTTGGCTTCCCTGGTCGCCGACCAACCGCTGGCCGCTGAAGAAGCCCGCCGCATCGTCGGCGAGGCTGCGTCGGGCATGGAGTCGGCACGTCGACGTGGATTGCATCACCTCTATCTCAACCCGCACGCTGTGCTGCGCACCAGCGAAGGCAGCATCAAGATCTCTGGGGTGGGGGTGGCTGCGGCAATCGAACAGACCGACGAGATTTCGGCCACCGAAGCGTCCGCGATTGACACCACTGACCTGCTGTCGTTGCTCTACACCGCGTTGACGGGACGCTGGCCCGGTGAAGATATCGAGGCCCTGCGCCCCGCCCGCCGACGTAGCGACGGCTCGCTGCCCGCGCCGTCCGAGGTCGTCGGGGGCGTCCCGGGTGATCTCGATGCGTTGTGCCGCTCCACCTTTAGCAGTCTCGACCCGGACCCGACCGGCCCCACCACGCCCGGCGAGCTCGCCAAGATCTTGGCGCCGTGGCCCTCCGAGGTCGTGACATCAGCGTCTGTTTTCTCCCTGGACGGCCCACTCGGGGACGACGACGGTGGCAGTGCGAACGCAGCCCTTGCTGTTGCGGCCGGGGCGAGCGCTGCTGTGAGCGCCGCTCGCTCGAGAGGCGCTCGTGGACAAAAGGGTGACGAGCAGACCGACCAGGCCCAGCCTGATTACCACCTCCCGAAGGCTGGCGCGGTGGCGATGGGCGCAGGTGCTGGGAGCGCTCATGAC
>JBBQNO010000104.1:0-8090 GCA_038330045.1 Actinomycetales bacterium
TCAGGCCACGACTCCGGTCTCAGAGCCGCGTCCCGGCGACATGGTGTTCTGGGGCGCTCCGGCATGGCATAACGCGATCTACGCCGGCAACGGAATGATCTACGACTCCGGCAAGCCTGGGCTTCCGACCCAGAAGCGCAAAATGTTCTCCGGCGTCACCAGCTTCGGCCGCGTCGGCTGAGCGACCCTGCACCAAGCGGCCCGCACCCTTTCCTTGGGTGCGGGCCGCTTATGGGTTGCACCCCGGGCCTCGTTTACGATTCCCAGCCAGGCTGGTTGAACTGGGTCGGGACCCAATGCTGCGAAGCCGTGCAGAGAACCGCCATGGTGAGAGGTTGGTCACCTCTAAGCGTTGTGTCGGCGCGTCGATTTGGGTGGCACCGCTAAGGGCCGAACAGTAGACCTAATGAGTGAGCAAGACCGTCTTCAGATCAACTGGGTCAATTCCGCAGGTGGCGCCCTGGGCGCCGTGTCCTCGGCCGTCGTGCTGTCCAGCCTCGGCGCGGCCGGCACCTTGGTGGGTGCCGCGCTGGGAAGTTTGTGCATCACAGTGGGAGGCGCCGTGTATGCCCACTACTTGTCGATGACCAAGGACCGCGTCACGGGGCAGGGTCGCCGGCACACCGAGGACCCAGACCCTACCGATCGAGTAGATGAGGAAAGGTCGTTGGGGCAGGCGTTGCACGGTCTGCCCTGGAAGCGGATCCTAGCCATCAGCGCAGCATTCTTCGCGGTCGCGATGGCCCTCATTGTGGCCTTCGAGTTGTCGACCGGTCGTGCTGTGTCCACCTACACCGGCGGTACGAGCAACACCAGTGTCGGTACCTCGATCCCGGGCTGGAGCGGCACGGGACAGGAGTCACCCGATGTGGAGGTCGACGTACCGGGGTCCGGCGAGGTCCAAGACGACGACGGCCCGCAGGAGCAAGCTCCGCCGGGGGAGGACGTGCCGCAGGGGGACGTGCCGCAGGAGGACGTGCCGCAGGAGGACGTGCCGCAGGAGCAAGCCCCGCCGGTGGAGGACGTGCCGCAGGAGGACGTGCCGCAGGAGCCCGCACCGGAACAGCCAGCACCGCAGGCCCCGTAGCACTCTGGTCGACATCCACAGTGGGACGCCCCGTTGTGGATGACGGGGGCTAGCAGACCCACCTAAGCCATCGTTTCGAATGAACTCTCAGACTGCTGAAGGCGGCCCAGGGGGTACGGTGCTTCGACAACGACCAACAGGAGGAAATCGTGAGTCGTATCTTCAGTTTTGCCCGCCGCCTTACCGGTGGTCACCGCACCACCTCACCGGGTCGTACCTCGCCAGGGGCTGGCTCACCGACCAAAGGCGCAGGTGGCATCGGCCGGATCGTCGGCCGTCTGACCGGCCGAGGCCGACGCCACTGAGCGGACCGACCTCGAACGAAGCATCCGGACCGGTCTCGACCGAAGCATCCATCGTTCGGTCGGGATCACATCTTGGCGTTACCACCACCAGGTGCACGTCAGAATTCACGAACAAATGAACGTCAACTTTCACCCCCGAACCCACGCACCGGTGGAGGTGCTGAAAGTCGATCAGAAGTAGCGGGTCTAGACCTCAGATGCACGTCACCCAGGGTCGTCAGGCATTTAGTAACAGATCCGAGGGGAGGGTGTACCCCAGAAGAACAGAAAGCAGATGCGTGCGTGTAGAGGGGTTCCTAGATGCACGGTCACCGGTGGCGATTCGTTGGGCATCGCTGGCTGTCGATTTCAGAAGTTGGCTGTGCTAGGTGTCAGAAGTCATGCTTACTGGCGCTTCGGGACGGGTGGTTGTGTGTGTCGAGGAGTGCGTAGTGGTGGGGGTCCTCGCCTGTCGCGGCTCCGGTGGTGTGCTCGGCGTGGGAGAGCGCTTCGGCTAGGAGCCGGCGTACGTGGTCGTTGGTGGCTGAGTAGTAGATGAAGGTGCCTTCTCGGCGGCTGTCTACCAGTCCTGCGAGTCGGAGTTTGGAGAGGTGTTGGCTGACGGTGGTTGGGCTGGTGGCTACGAGTTCGGCCAGGCACCCAACGTTGGATTCGCCCTGCAGCAACGCCCAGAGGATCTTCACTCTCGTGGGATCGGCCAGCATTCGGAAACTGTCGGCGGCTCGGTGGGCGTCTTCCTCGCGGGGAACTGTCATCGGGGGCAGGTCGTGGTGCACACCACCTATAGTATCGCCTTCGTAACTTCACATATATGCAGGTATAGTGTGGGGATGAGCGCCAGACACCCCGACCCTTCGTCGCAGGGCGGTCACGATCAGGGCCAAGGTTTGTGGTCGCGGTTTGGTCACGCCGTGAGGCCGCACAGTCACGACCATTCCGAAGCGATCATGACCGCCGAGGAATCGAGCAGTCACGGCATTCGGGCTGCGTGGATCGGGCTTGCCGGGATGGCGGCCACGGCAATCATGCAGATTTTCATCGTTGCGATCAGCGGCTCTATCGCATTGCTGGCCGACACCCTGCACAACGTGGGCCACTTAGCGACCACGATCCCGTTGATCATTGCCTTCCGGTTGGGGCGTCGACCTGCTACCTCTCGCTACACGTATGGGTTCCGCCGGGCCGAGGACCTGGTCGGGCTGCTCATCGCTGCGGTGATCGCCCTCTCGGCGGTGTTGATCATTTGGGAGTCGATACGAGCACTGAACAACCCCCGGCCGCTGACCAACCTGGGCTGGGTGCTGGCCGCGGGCCTGGTCGGGGCAGCGGGCAATGAACTGGTGGCGTTGTACCGCATCCGAGCCGGCAAGCGCATCGGCTCGGCCGCCCTCATCGCTGAGGGCAACCATGCCCGTGCGGATGGTCTGACATCCTTGGCTGTGGTCATCGGCGTTGCGGGGGTCTGGCTCGGGTTCCCCGAGCTCGATGCCATCGTCGGCTTGGTCATCGCTGCGGTGATTGTGTGGATCCTGGTCAACTCCACCCGCACCGCGATACGTCGCCTCATGGATGGCGTCGACGAGGGCACCCTGGAGCGGGTCGAGTCCATCGCAGCGGCCGTTCCCGGTGTCCGGGACGTGCGGGAGACGCGGGCGCGGTGGTCTGGTCACCGGATGGAGACCGAACTGTGTGTGACCGCGGATGTGTCCTTGTCGCTGTCGGCTGGGCACGCGCTGGCCCAGGATGTCGAGGCGGCTTTGATCACCGGTGTGCCGCACCTGGACCGGGCTGTCGTCCGCGTCGCCCCGATGGGCGCGGCAGTACCGCGGGCGGCCCTGGCCGATGTCCATGACTGACGTCGAGGCCCGGCCCGCCCTCCGGGCGCGTCGTCGCCTCGGGGGGATCGACGCGGCGCGGGGGTTGGCGATCTTGGGGATGATCATCGTCAATGTGGGTCCCGTGGGGCCCGAAAACGTCCTGCAGCGGCTCTACCTTCTGCCGTTTGGCCGGGCCTCGGTGCTGTTCGTGACGATCGCCGGCGTGGGGATGGGCTACTTCATGCGCAGCCGGCGAGGCAAGGAGTTGTGGACGGCTCTTTCCTGGCGAGTAGGTCTGCTCTTCCTGCTAGGGGCCGCGCTGCAGTCGGTGACGGACAGCGTCAACCTCATCTTGCAGACCTATGCGGTTCTGTTCCTTTTCGCGCCACTGCTGTGGAAGTTGTCCTCGCGCCTCTTGCTCACACTGGGCGTGGTGATCATGGTGGCTGGTCCTTTGTGGATCGTCACCCACGATGTCGCCCAGCCGTGGGGCCACTCCCTGGAGGGAATCACCCTCACTACGGAGCCCTCCGAAGGCCTGCACTCACTCGTGCTCACCGGTCCTTACCCGCTGGCCAGTTGGACGGTGCCGTTCATCGCCGGGCTACTGCTGTCCCGGGTCGACCTGGCCGACGTCCGCCGGTTGAACCGCATGATCGTCATCGGCGGCGTCGCCGCGGTGGTGGCCTTCCTGATCGCCAACCTGGCCTACACGGTCCTCGGGCCGGAGGCTGACCAGGGCTTCTCCCGCATCTTCACCGGTGCCGGTCACGGCCAGATGCCACTGTGGCTGATCTCCAGCATCGGCGGTGCCGTCTTCGCCATCGCCGCCTGCCAACGCCTCGCCCAACTCGCACCATGGACGATCGACTGGCTCGCCAAATGCGGCAGACTCGCATTCACTATCTACGTCCTCCACGTGCTCATCCTCGCGGTGGCCAAGCCCGCGGACGGATTCTCCTTCACCCAAGGCGTCCTCGTCGCGTTCGCCCTCAACATCGGCGCTGTCGCGCTCGGGGTGCTCTGGGCCAGGACCGGACGTCAGGGGCCGCTGGAGTGGCTGCTGCGACATTCCTGGCTCCGGAGGCCGCCGCAGCGGCCCGCGACGGCGCTACCCTCGACCCCGAACGGTGGACAAGGATGAACCCCAGAACCATGCGATTGACCACGGCAGGCGTTCTGCTGATGCTCCTCAGTTCCTGCTCGGGGGCTGCGGACCAACCACAACCCGTGGGCGCGACCCGAACCGGTTCGCCCACGACGTCGGGCTCGACGACCCAGGAGGAGTCGCAGGAGACCACCGAGGACCGGTCGGCCCTGGGCGCTTACGGCGTCAGCTCGGGCCACCCCCTCGCCTCGAGCGCAGGTATGCAGATCCTGGACCAGGGTGGGTCGGCAGTGGACGCCGCAATCGCGGCAGCTTTCGCCGACGGGGTCATGCAGCCGGCGTCCTCGGGCATCGGCGGCGGCGGCGCGACGATCGTGGTCAGCGACGGGGACGCGGCCCACTACGACTACCGCGAGGTCGTCAACGCCGCGGGCCAGGTTCCCCGGGACGGGGTGGGCGTGCCGGGCTTTGTCGCGGGTCTGGTGGAGTTGCACCAGGAGTACGGCGTGCTGGCGTGGGAGGACCTGCTCGGCCCCGCAATCGAAATCGCCGAGGAAGGGGCTCCGGTATCGGGGTACTTGGCCGCGTCCATCGCCTCGCCCAACGGTCAGCAGGTGACCGGAGGGCTGTCTCACTTCCAAGGTGCCGACGGCCTGCCGCTGCAAGAGGGCGACATCCTCGTCCAGACTGAGCTAGCCGAGAGCATGCGTCAGATCGCCGAGGACCCCGACACCGTGTACACCGGCGCGCTCAGTGAGCAGTTGCTGCAGGTGCCCGGGCTGGACCGGCAGACATTCGAGGACTACGAGGTGCAGGTGTCGACGCCGCCGCAGGGGCAGGTGGGCGACTACATCATGCTCTCAGGCGCACCGGCGCTGCCCGGCGCGGCGATCATCCAGATGGTACAAATCGCCGAGGCGGCTGGGATCGGCGATGTCGACCCCGACTCCGCGGAGTTCGTCGACCTGCAGTCCCAGGCCTGGCAAGTCGCGGAAGGCTCGGTGCAGGAATACTTCGGCGACCCAGACTTCGTTGACGTCCCGGTCGATGAACTCACCGACCCTGACAGTAACGCCGAGATCGCCGCCAGCCTCACCGACGGCGAGTCGGCCACGACGGCCTCGGCACTGGAGGACCCCTACCAGGGGGCGGCTAACACCACCCACATCTCGGTCGTGGACGCAGATGGCACGGCTGTGTCGATGACGAACACGATCACCAACTACTGGGGCAGCGGGCGTTACGTCAACGGTTTCTTCCTCAACGACCAACTCGAGAGGTTCGGTGACGTTGGTGTCGCGGACGCCAATACTCCCGAGCCGGGCCGTCGCTCCGTGACGTGGAGCTCCCCGTCGATGGTGCTCGATGAGCAGCGGCGTCCGGTGCTGGTCGTTGGCACGCCGGGCGGGGGCCAGATCCCGAACACGACCGCGAGCGTCGTCACGCGCTGGGCCCTACACGACCAGGAGCTATCGGAGGCGATTCCCGCCGACCGGTTCATCCTTACCGGCGGGGTGCTCCGGCTGGAGTCCCCGACCCTGGCGCAGAAACTCATCGCCCGCGGCTACGACACCCGCGCGATCGATCCCAGCGACCGGGCCAACTTCGGCTCGGTCCAGGCCTTGGACATCGACTGGGAAAACCGTGAGGTCACCTCGTTCGCCGACGCCCGACGCTCGGCTGGATACAGCGTGGCTACCGAGGACGACCCGGTGCCCCAGACCGGCCCATAACCGCAAGAGCCGCATCTGGGCTGCCGGCGCGGGCATGGCACCCCCTTGACCAGAGCGACCCACCCGCCTCGCGCGACTCTGCACCGTCGCGCGTGCTCTCTCCCACATCAGACAACCGCACGTCCTGGGTCACCCGACCTCTTCCCACCCTTACCGCACGTCCTTTCCGAGTGGTGACCTGGCCAATAGTGCCTGCACGGTGCGGCCGCGATCGACGTATCGGCTTCATGAGCTTGGCTGACGGGATCGACACCAGCACTAGGACGCTTGCCGCTCGTCCCGGGCTGCGTGTTCTGGTTATATCGTTCAGTCGATCACGACGGCTTGGAAGTCGTCCTCCTCAGCGATCAGGAGCTCAATGTCGCCCGCTGGTGTCCGGCTGGCGGACATGGCTTGGATCGCTGAATCCAGTTGCTCCCGTTCCTGCCAGGTGAAACCACCGTCGGTGGAGACGTGGACAGCCCCAGCGTCGCTGATGCCAACGACGGTGTCCTGATCGGCCCAGTCCAGCAGGATCATCGGTGGCGCTGATCGCACGAGGTCCCAACTGTTCCCCTCATCTGGGCTGCGTTGTAGCCCGTCAGCGGTGCTGGCCAGTAGGTCTGACCCGCCCGGTCGCAACGCCACGTCGATGAGCCCCTCAGGGGTCTGCGCGTCCTGCCACGTCAGCCCATCCGTACTGGAGCGCAAGGTTCCGTCGAACCCGACGGTGATGGTGTCGTTGACGTCGAGGAGGTGGAAGTCGGACTCTCCCTCCCGCGATAGGGCCGACCAGGTCTGACCCGCGTCGTTCGTTTCGATCAGACCGACGGGCTCGGCTAGATCGACGTCGGGGCCTGGGTGTCCGGAGGCCCGGTACGTGATGTCGTCCACGACCGAGAAACCCATCAAGTCGATCTGGGGCCCGACTTGGCGTAGTTGACTTTCCTCCTCTACCCATAGCCCGTCATGCGTAGCCAGCAGGATGCCCCCGGCCGGGCCGGCCCGCTCGATGGCGTGGACGTGGGTGTCCGCTATCGCCAGTCCCGAATTGGCCGATTCATCCGGCGAAGGCGGATCCGGTGTGCTGCTGCACCCGGCCAGGAGCACCAGGGCCAGTACGGCGCCTAAGGCCGCCTTTCCCCGTGGGGCCGAGGGCTACGCCCACACCCTGGCTTGTGACCTCATTGGTCGGACTCCAGCATCTGCTCCATCTCAACGATTTCGGCCTGCTGGGCCTCGATGATGGTTCCGGCCAGGTCCACGGCTTCAGGATTGACGCCTTCATCCTGCTGGGTGCGAGACATGCTGATCGCCCCTTGATGGTGCTCGATCATCATCTCTAACCAGACCGTGTCGAACTGTCCACCCTCAGCGCCCATCATTTTTTGCATGTCACCCGAATTCATCATGCCCATATCGCCCATGGCCCCCATCCCGGTAGGAACATCGACGCGCCAGTCCTGCAACCAGGCAGTCATGGTCTCGATCTCCGGGCCTTGGGCGGCTTCGATCCGTTCAGCCAGATCGGCGACCTCTGGACCGCCTTGGTTTACGGCCATCTCCGACATTTCAACAGCTTGCTGGTGGTGCGGGATCATGCCGGTCGTGAACTCGACGTCGGCGTCGTTGAACTCCTCGGAGGGCTCTTGCTGCTCCGGGGCGTTGGACTGCGTCGAACCGGGTGGGTCGGTGGAGCAGGCAGACAATGCGAAGGTCATGGTCACAGCGACGGCGAGCATCGCGATTCTGCGGGTGTAAGACATGGATGTGCTCCTGGCACTGAGAGGGTTAATGGGTTGCCTAGGTCGGTCCAGACCACCACGGGTCGGCCGACACTGCGCGCCTCCCTCAGGTGCGCATCACGCACAGCGCATGAGGGCGCGGGTGCACCCACCCCCTCGGGCGGTCCCAGAACCGTTGAGTTCGGATCGCGCGTAGGCGACGCCCATGCCAGGGCCATCTCCGGGTCGTAAGCACGAAAAAGGCAAACACCAAGACCAGGGCGGTCAGCACGGCCATACACGTCTGCGCTAACGCCTCGGCGTGCCCCGGCTCCCG
>JBBQNO010000105.1:0-8052 GCA_038330045.1 Actinomycetales bacterium
GGAGCCACACGGCGAGGGCGGTTTCGGCTACGATCCACTTTTGAGGCTGCCTGATGGGCGCACCTTGGCTGAATACTCCCCACAACAAAAGCACGCCATCTCCCACCGCGGCGCCGCGTTCGGCGCGTTGGCCGATGATCTCCTGGCGCGATTTACCCCAGCCGGCTGACCGGCATACCAACCCCGAAGGACACCATGGTTCACCAATGGCGCGGCGTCATCCGCGAGTATGCCGACCGCTTGCCCTCGTCGATCACGGCTACCGTGGTGACGTTGCGCGAGGGTGGGACCCCGCTGATCGTTGCGGAGCACCTCTCCGAGTTGGTCGGTGCGCAGGTGCACATCAAGTACGAAGGGCTCAACCCCACGGCGTCCTTCAAGGACCGGGGCATGACCGCGGCGATCTCGGCTGCCGCAAACCTCGGTGCCAAAGCTGTCATCTGCGCGTCCACCGGCAACACGAGTGCCTCGGCCGCGGCATACGCCACCAAGGCCGGAATGACGTGTGGTGTGTTGGTTCCCGACGGCAAGATCGCGATGGGCAAGTTGTCTCAGGCGATCGCCCACGGAGCAACGTTGTTGCAGGTCGACGGCAACTTCGATGACTGTTTGACGGTGGCCCGCAAACTCGCCGACAGCTACCCGATCGAGTTGGTCAACTCGGTCAACCCGGCCCGCATCGAAGGCCAGAAAACCGCAGCCTTCGAGATCGTCGACGAGTTGGGCGATGCTCCCGACATCCACTGCCTGCCCGTCGGCAACGCCGGCAACATCACGGCGTACTGGAAGGGCTACGGCGAATACACCATCAGCAGCGTTATGCCCGGCCCGGCCACCCACCGCCCGATCATGTGGGGGTTCCAAGCCCAAGGCGCGGCGCCCATCGTGCTCGGACACCCGGTCGACGAGCCGGACACCCTGGCCACCGCCATCCGCATCGGCAACCCCGCCTCCTGGCGCCAAGCCCTCGAGGCCCGCGACGACTCCGGTGGCGTCATAGACGCCGTCACCGACCAAGAGATCTTGGATGCCCACCGTCTGTTGTCCGCGCGTGAGGGGATCTTCGTCGAGCCCGCCTCAGCCGCCTCGGTCGCGGGCTTGCTCAAGCGCTCGGCCGCCGGGCTCGTGCCAGCGGGAGCCACCATCGTATGCACGGTCACCGGCCACGGTCTCAAAGACCCGCAGTGGGCGCTGAAGGGTGCCGACGGCGCCGACATCGTGCCGACTCGCATCAGCGTGGACGCTCACAGCGCAGCCACCGCTTTGGGCATGCAGGCATGAAGGGCGCGCGCCCCGGCGACGCCCGCGTGCGTGAAGTTCACTGATGAACGCCGGGATCAACGCCGCTGAGATCCAGGCCACGCAGATGAAGGGCGCACAATCCGTTGCCGTGCGGGTGCCCGCCAGCACCGCGAACTGTGGGCCGGGCTTCGATGCCGTCGGCATCGGCCTAGGACGCTACGACGAATACGTCGCGACCCTCACCCACGACCCGGGCCTCGTCGTGCTGTTGCACGGCGAAGGCGCAGCCGACCTGCCACGCGACGAATCCCACCTCGTCGTCCGCGCGGTGCGCGAAGGGCTGCGCGTGTGCGCAGGCCCGTGGCTGGAGGAGTTGGCCGAGCACGGCCGAGGCCTACTCATCGAATGCCGCAACACCATCCCGATGTCTGCGGGCATGGGCTCCTCAGCCAGTGCCATCGTCGGGGGGCTCGGCCTGGGCTTCGCGCTGGCGCACAGACTCGCAGGAGCTGAACCCGTGCTCAGCGATGCCGATCTCGCGCTGATCAATACGCGCGCCGGGTTGTGGGAAGGCCACCCTGACAACTCCTCGGCGACGGTCTATGGCGGTTTGACGCTCTCCTGGATGCCCTCGCCTGAGGTGGTCCGCACAGCCGCTTTGACCGTGCACCCCGACGTCGAGCCGGTGGTGTTGGTGCCCTCCAGCGATCGCTTGGCCACCTCCACTGCGCGGGCCGCGCTGCCCACCTACGTGCCGTTCGGCGACGCCGTGCAGCAAGCGGGTCGAGCCGCCTTGTTGACCCACGCGCTGAGCTCCGACCCGACGTTACTTTTCGATGCCACCAGCGACTGGCTACACCAAGAGCAGCGCCGCCAGACCTACGCCGCCTCAATGGGTGCCGTCGACACCCTGCGTGGGTTGGGCCTGGCTGCAGTCATCTCCGGGGCAGGCCCTTCCACGCTCATCTTGGCGCAGAGCGTGTTGGTCGAGGGCGTCGTCGCGGAGGTCAAGTCGTGGGGCCCGGGCTGGCAGATTGTGCGTCCCGGGGTAGCGACGAGCGGTCTGCGACTACTCTAACCGAGGAGCGTCGGTGACTGCTTCGTTGTCGTATCGGCGACCTCGACGTGCCCGTCCAGACCGCTGGGCAAGACCAAGCCGAGGCGAGCCAGATCGTGCCGCACCTGATCGCGCAGGCTCGCATCTGCGTACGGACCAGGGTGGTCGTTGCCCCTGGCCTGCAGACAGGGGAGCCGCGCTCGCAACCATGCGTATATATCGTGCTGAGAACGCAAAGTCAGGGCTCGGTGATCCTCTCCGATCACGCCGTGCCGGGAGACGTAGACCTGGGCCCCTGGGACCGGTGCCACCTCGGCAGGAAGAAGAACCCGGCGATAGTTGGGCTCCGTAACGTCCAAGGCGGCCAGGTGGCGTGCACTGAACCACCCCACCGAGTATGCCGACGGCTCATTCTGCGTTGTGTGGGTCAAGGAGGGGCGATCAAGGTCAGCAAGGAAGGGTGCCGCGGCAACGTACCCCCTCGTACTGACGTGGGCCGAGTGACCGATACGTAATCCGGGTACCGCGTGGACCTGCACAACGATCTGCTCGGGCAAGGCGTGTCCGAGCACCGAACCGAGTTTGTCGATCAGCACCCGCGGTGAAGCGTTAGAGCCCACCGCCACCACCGGTGTGGTTGATCCGCCCGGCATCACCCCGGGCGAGCCGACACGAAATCCCTTCGGTCCGATCAGCCCCGCTGATAAAGAGTCCGACCACGGATAACCCCATGGATCGCGTGCCATCACGTGCGCTCGGCGGGACTTGAACCCGCACACCCGAAGGCACAGGAACCTAAATCCTGCGTGTCTGCCAATTCCACCACGAACGCGTGAAGACGATGATAAGCCGACTGGTGCTGTAGCGGCGAAAGCCGAGACATAGACAAACGAATGGTGTTTCTGCCAGGAAACCTTGGCATGCTGGCGTGGTGAACGCGATCAGGCGCTGGCTGCGCCGTATTGGCTACGACATCATCGGGTGGACCCTGATGGTTGTCGGTGTCATCTTGATGCCACTTCCCGGCCCCGGGACGCTGATCGTGGTCACCGGGCTCGTGCTCCTCGCCCAGAACAACGAGTGGGCAGAGCGCCAGTTGTCGCCAATGAAGAAGCAGGCCTATCGCGCGGCCAAAGAGGGCGTCAAGACGTGGCCTCGGATCGTGGCGAGCGCCTTCGGTGGCATGTGCGTCGTCGCCGTCGGCACCACGTTTATTCTCTCGCCCCCGGCCCCCGACTTTTGGCCGGTCAGCGATCGGTGGTGGCTCTTGGGTGGGGCCTGGGCCGGAGTGAGCATCGTGGTCTCAGGCCTGATTGCGCTCGGCTTGCTGGTCTATAGCGTGAAGAAATTCCGTGGCGATCGCGACCCTTTGGAGCACGTCAGTCGAGCGTGATGCCGAGGGCCTTGCTGAGCATCGCGACGTGACCCGTGGCTTTGACGTTGTGCTTGGCGAGCACGACCTTTCCTCCCTCATCGACGATGACGGTTGAACGGATAACGCCCCTGACCGTTTTGCCGTAGAGCTTCTTCTCGCCATAGGCTCCGTAGGCCTTCAGCACCTCTTTGTCCGGGTCCGAAAGCACTGGGAAGCTCAACGACTCTTGCTCCGCGAACGTGGCCAGCTTCGCCGGCTTGTCGGGGGAGAGGCCGACGACGGCATACCCAGCGCCGGTGAAGCGGGCCAGATTGTCGCGGAAGTCGCAGGCCTGGGTGGTGCATCCGGGGGTCATTGCGGCGGGGTAGAAATACATGATGAGCTTCTGACCGGCGTAATCGCTCAAGCTCACGTCACTGCCACCGGAGTCGGTGAGTGTCCACGCGGGTGCGTCCTGGCCTACTTCAAGTGGTGACATCGTGTCCTCCATCGTTCGTCGTGGGGTGTTCTGCGTTATCGTCTCAGGCGAGACATGCGCGCACCGCGACCTCATCACATCTTCAGGAGAACTCCTATGGCCGACAAGCCCAAGCCCCGTTCCGAGAAGGACATCGAGGCTGACCTCTCGGCGACCCGTGACCGGTTGGCTCGTACCGTCGACCAGTTGACCTTCCGCGCCAGCCCGGCCGAGCTTAAGCGTCGCCAGCTCGAGAAACTTAAGGCAAAGGGCAACGAGATGGCGTTCGACGCGCAAGGTCAACCGCGATTCGACCGTCTCGCGGGGGCGCTCGGCGGAGTGTCCGGGATGGCGCTGGTGGTCGGCACCATGCGCAGGGTCTTCCACAAACGCTGAACTGAGCTTGTCGTGAAGTCGCTATCGGCGCGCGAGTGATCGCATGATCATCGACCGCGCCGTCTATCGGCGAGGCAAACGCGTCGACTGCACCGACCTCAGTGCGGATCTCGCGCAATTGCGTGAGGGCGGCGAGGGCTTTCTGTGGATTGGGTTGAAGGATCCGACCGCCGACGAGTTCGAGAGAGTGAACGTTGACCTCAAATTACACCCGTTGGCCGTGGCCGACGCGGTCAACGGCAAGCAGCGCGTGAAGATCGAAGAGTTCGATCAGACGCACTTTGCGGTGCTGCGTACCCTCCGTTATGTCGAGCAGACCAGTGACATCGAGACCGGTGAAGTCATGATTTTCGTCGGCGACTGCTTTGTGGTCACCGTCCGCGCAGGCGAGGCAGCACCGCTAAAGGGGGTGCGTCAGCGTGTCGAGTCCGACCCCGAATTTCTCATCGAACACGGCCCCATTGCGGTGTTCTATGCCGTGCTGGACGCCATCGTGGACACCTACCGTGCTATCGACACCGAGGTCCAGCAAGACCTCAACGAGATCGAGGCGGCCGTGTTCGGGACGGACGTGCCTGCGAGTTCATCGGTGATCTACCTGCTCAAACGTGAGGTGCTGGAGTTTCGTCGCGCTGCCCAGCCGCTGACTGAGGCCCTCGAGGTGCTGTACGACGATCGCAGCCCCCTGGCGTCAGAGGAGATGCGGCTGCTGCTGCGCGACGTTGGGGACCACTTGGAGCATGTCGTTGAGCACATCGACACCTACGACGGGTTGCTCACGGACGTGTTGAGTGCGCACTTGGCCCAGGTCGGGGTGCAGCAAAACGACGATATGCGCAAGATCAGCGCCTGGATTGCTATCGCGGCCGTCCCGACACTGCTGGCCGGAATCTTCGGGATGAACTTCACACACATGAGCGTGCTCGACGTGCCGGGCGGCTTCATCATCTCGATCGCATTGATGGCCGCGATCTGCGCCGTGCTCTACCGCGCGTTCCGCAAGTCCGGCTGGCTCTAGCGTTGGCAGGGTGCATTGGCGCACATACCGGTCGTCAGCTCGGCTGCGAGCTCTAGTGGCGGGCGTTAACGGAAGTATGCGGTGAGTCAGGCCGCGTCTACGTCGGCGCGCGCGGCGACGAAGGCTGCGACGCAGGCACGGACATCTTCTTCGCTGTGGGCCGCCGAGAGCTGCACGCGGATGCGGGCCTTGCCCTTCGGCACCACGGGGAAACTGAACGCGATGACGTAGACGCCTCGAGCGAGCATCGCGTCGGCGATCTGGGCGGCGCGGCGGGCACCATCCTCGCCGGGGAACATCACTGGAGTAATCGGGTGAGTCCCTTCCAGCAACTCAAAGCCCTCATCGGTCATCAGCGACCTGAACAGCGTCGTGTTGGCCTTGAGTTGCTCTCGGGGTGCGCTCGCCTCACGGGCGATCTCCAGAGCCTTCAACGACCCGGCGACGACCGCAGGAGCTACTGCATTGGAGAACAGGTAGGGCCTTGCCCTTTGCTTCAGCAACTCCACGACCTCGATGGGCGCCGCGACATACCCGCCGCTGGCCCCGCCCAGAGCCTTGCCGAGGGTGCCGGTGATGATGTCCACGCGGTTGCTCGTGCCCTCTAAGACGCCGCAGTGCTCCGCCGTCCCACGACCGTGCTCGCCGACAAAGCCGGTTGCGTGGCAGTCGTCCACGAAGACCATCGCGTCGAACTCGTCGGCCAGGTCGCAGATCTGCTCCAAGGGGGCGTAGTAGCCGTCCATCGAGAAGACGCCGTCGGTGACGATGATCATCCGCCTGGCCCCGCCCTCGCGGGCGCTGACCAACTGGGTGCGGAGGTCGTCCATATCTCGGTTGGCGTAGCGGAAGCGCTTGGCTTTCGACAACCGGATGCCGTCAATGATCGACGCGTGATTGAGGGCATCAGAGATGATCGCGTCCTCGGCGCCGAACAAGACCTCGAAGACCCCGCCGTTGGCGTCGAAGCACGAGGCAAACAGGATCGAGTCTTCGGTGCCCGAGAAGTCAGCGATGGCGTGCTCTAGGTCACGGTGCTGGGTCTGGGTACCGCAGATGAAGCGCACGGACGCCATACCAAAGCCCCACTGGTCGAGGGCATCGCGAGCTGCGCTGACGACCTCGGGGTGGTCAGCGAGGCCGAGGTAATTGTTGGCGCAGAAGTTCAGCGATTTTCCCGCTGTGGTGGCGATGTGGGCTGACTGCGCGGTGGTGAGTTGGCGCTCGTTTTTGTGCAGACCCGCTTCGCGGATGCCCGACAATTCGGCACTCAGATCGTTCTTGAAGGCAAACATCGGGGGCTCCTTAGATGAGCGGGGGAGGGTCAGCTCCAGTCCATGATGACCTTGCCACATTCGCCGGAACGCGCCGCAGCGAAAGCATCTTCCCACTGCTCGGCCGGGAAGCGGTGCGTGATGACCGAACGGATGCGCTCACGCAATTGCTCCGAGGACTGCAGCATGAACATCATCCGATACCAGGTGTCGTACATCTCGCGGCCGTAAATGCCCTTGATCGTGAGCATGCGGGTGATGACGGGGCTCCAGTTGATCGCGAACGGCTCGGACGGAAGGCCGAGCATCGCAATCCCCGCGCCGTGCTGGCAGTTGTCGATGATCTCCTTCAGCGCGGCCGGGTTGCCCGACATCTCCATTCCGACGTCGAAGCCGAGGAGCATCCCGAGGTCGTCCTGGTAGGGCTTGACGCGCTCATTGGCGACATTGATCGCGTAGTCAGCACCCACTTTGCGGGCCATCTCGAGACGGAATTCGCTGACGTCGGTCGCCACGATGTACCGCGCACCCACGTGGCGGGCGATCGCGACCGCCATCACGCCGATGGGACCGCAGCCGGTGATCATCACGTCGTCGCCGGCGATGGAGAAGGTCAACGCGGTATGCACGGCGTTGCCTAGCGGGTCAAAAATGGCGCCCAGATCCGGGTCGATGTCGTCCGGCTGCACCCACACGTTGGTATGCGGCACGCACACGTAGTCGGCGAAGGCACCGTCGCGGTTCACCCCAAGGCTCGAGTTGTTGACGCAGACGTGCGGTCGCCCCGAACGGCAGTTGCGGCATACCCCGCAAATAACGTGACCCTCCACCGAAACCCGCATCCCCGGGGCCAGATCGTATTTCCCGTCGAAGGTCGGAACGGCCGAGCCCAACTCCACGATTTCGCCGTAGAACTCGTGCCCGATGATGAGCGGGGGAGCGAGCATCCCCGCGGCCCAATCGTCCCAAGATTCGATGTGCAAATCGGTGCCGCACAAGCCTGCTCGCAGGACTCGAATCTTCACTTCGTTGGGGCCAGGACTCGGCTCGGGCATCTCCTTCAACTCCAGGCCAGGACCTGCGTGGGCCTTCACCAGTGCGCGCATCTGCTCATCCTGAGGCATCGTGATTTATGGCGCTAGGGGTTGCGGTGATAAAGTTCTGCGCTGTTGCGCCAATAGCTCAATTGGCAGAGCAGCTGACTCTTAATCAGCGGGTTCGGGGTTCGAGTCC
>JBBQNO010000106.1:0-7939 GCA_038330045.1 Actinomycetales bacterium
GGCTGCTCGGTGACGGCTCCCAGTTCGGCATCTCGATCAGCTATGTCCAGCAACCCAGCCCCGACGGCATCGCGCAGGCCTTTGTCATCGGCGCTGACTTCGTCGACGGAAACAGGTGCGCTCTGGCCCTGGGCGACAACATCTTTTACGGCCCGGGCCTGGGCCATCGGTTGAGTCGTTTCGAGGATCTGCAGGGTGCCGCCATCTTCGGCTACCGGGTCAGCGACCCCACGGCATACGGAGTGGTCGAGTTCGACGACGAGGGCACTGCCCTGTCCTTGCAGGAGAAGCCGGCCCATCCGCGCAGTTCGTATGCCGTGCCAGGACTTTACTTTTACGACGAGCAGGCCGTCGAGCGGGTGCGCGGCCTGCAGCCATCGGCTCGTGGTGAGTTGGAGATTACCGACCTCAACCAGAGCTACCTGGACGACGGGCTGTTGCAGGTAGAGATGCTCCCGCGCGGGACCGCCTGGTTGGATACCGGCACGTTCGACTCCCTCAATGAAGCGTCGAACTACGTCCAGACCCTGGAAGATCGGCAGGGTCTGAAGATCGGAGCCCCGGAGGAGGTGGCCTGGCGCAAGGGCTTCTTGAGCGACGAGGAATTGGCCGCACGGGCCCAGCCGCTGGTCAAGTCCGGCTACGGGTCCTACCTGCTCGACCTGCTGGAGCATCGCAGGTGACCGATGGGTTGCCAGTCGGCACCTGGGTGGCAGGTCGAGAACATCAGGGACCCGTGGGGCTTCGGGGAGCAGTTGGATGTGCACGTCCACCAGCCGCGCGAGTTGTCATCAGAAATCCTGCAGCCGGACTTGCGGATCGGCGGCGGACCCGACCTGCAGCACGGTATCCGCGCGGGTGCCCGCGGCTTGGGGTGGGTCGCTGGGCTCCATCGACCTACCGGCCAACATCCACGTGTCCGTCAGGCCAGCGCCTCGGCCGGAGTTGACGATCAACTCGCCTTCATCCAAGGCAACCCTGGTCAAGCCGCCGGAGAGCAACCACACCTTATTGCCGTCGGTGAACGCGCAGGGGCGCAGGTCGACGTGTCGCGGCCGCATATGGTGCGGATCATGGTTGGAACCATGGACAACTGAACGACGGGTTGCGCGATCCGTCCACGCGGGGCCGCCAAGACCGTGTGGCAGAGTGGCGCAGCGGCGGTTGGCGGGTCCCATCAAGATGCCCTTGCCGGCGGCGCCATCGATGGGCTTGACGTCGATTTCGTCGAGGCTATCCGTCACTTCGCGGTGGGCCGGATCCTCCAACCGCCAGGTGTGCACGTTTGGTAGGATCGGCTCCTCTTTCAGGAATTGGTGCGGTGACATCAGGGACCACATACTATGGAGCACCCCATATGACCGATAGGTATCGGTGTCTTTCCGAAAGCTTGATCGAGTCTCCGTCATATGTCGCTACCATTGGCGGTAGAGCCGAGCAGCCTGTGAGAATGTGCACCATTTCAAATTAATCCGAGATTTATGGCTTCAAGTTCCTCAGCGTGACGTTTCTTACGTCGATGTAGGACCGTTTTGGGCTGACCCAGTTCTTGGTAAGCCCGCCGCCCCTGTGCACGTCCCACAGGATTGCCTGAATACGGATATCTTTCGTGTTGCGATAATTCCAATTCGACGCGGAGAACACCAATTGATCATCGACGTGGACTTTGAACACTCCATCCGATGAACCAACAGTGTTCAACTTCACCTCCATGCTGATCTTGTGCCAAGCGTCAGGGAGCATCTCCCCGAGGCTTGAATGCCACCCATATCCACTGAATCCGTCCTGTGGGTTGCGGCCGTAAATGTAGGTCACGATATCGTTCACGTCGCCGGCGGGGATCTTGCCCAACGTGCCTTGGAATGGCCGCGACCCGTCGTCTCCGCGCCCGTGCCACATCAGCCGGGTAGAGAAGCCGATGTCCCGGTTGCCCTGGCCGCTGGTTGGGTCGTATGGGCCGTAACCAGGGGCCCAACCGACAAGCCCTGGCCCCATTTTTCCACCCCAACGCCAGTCGAAGTTAGCGTCGAAGCGCGTTTCGTATTCCAAGATCGCGTGGTCGGTGAGTACGGTCGGCACCGGGGAGACGATGAACGCGCCGAGTTCGTTGGCGGGGATGGTGTGGCGCAGCACCTTGCCGTTGGGCGCATCATCTACGATGCTGCCGTGGGTGTACGTCGTGTTAGTGGTCTGAGCGGCTGTGGGCGCGAAGAGCGCATTGCCCTTTGCCTGAGTGTCGAGCGGGCCGTCTGGGGCCTTGTCGAACTTGTCCTTCCAGATGACGGTCCCTTTTGGATCAAGGGTTCCAGGTGTGACGAGATATTCGGCGAGTGACTTCATGGTTGAGGAGTAGATGACCCTGGTGCCTCCCAGCGCATATAGGGACTGGGGCCGCTGCGCGTCCAAGGCCTGGGCAGTGGCCGGATGGACTTGGTCTTTCGGTGTCAGCAGCAGGGGTGCTCCGTCGCGCGCGGAGGCGGCAGCACCGACCAGAGCATCGGGAAAGCTCTGACTGGAGGCGACGTAGGTAGTGCTCGACCCAGGTTCGAATTCTTCCGCGACCGCAGCGGCCGTGAGATGACGGTTGGTCCCGGCGATGCGCCGGATGGGTGAGCCGCTGAGCGGGGCCGCGGCTTGCAGGACCGCGTCGGACAGTGCCGCAGGACCGCCAAGCACGATGATCTGTTGGGGGGCGAGGCGCGCTAGTTCGGCGCGAACTGATGGGATTAGCTTGAGCTTGGGCGTCAGCAGCAACGGTGCGCCTTGGTGGCCGGCCAGCGCAGCGCCGGCCAGCGCGTCAGGGAAGTCCGCGCCGCTGGCAAGGTATGCCGTGGTGACCTTTGCCGGGTAGAGCTGGGAAACTGCAACGGAGGTGGCGTAGTCGTTGTTGCCGCCGACCCTGACTACGTGACCAGACGTGGCGTAGCGCACGAGTTGGCTTGCTACGGCTGTAGATACGTTGTTCGTTCCGCCGACAATCACGATGCGCTCGGGGCGCAACCGGGTGAGTTCGGCAGCCGTTTCGTCCGGCAATCCTGTTGAGCGGGTCAACAACATGGGCGCTCCTTTGGCCCCGGCGCGGGAAGAAGCCGAGAGCGCATCTGGGAACGTCTCGCCGCTGGCGATGAATACCGTTGGCGTTCCGGCTGGCCAGGAGCGTGCTACTGCCGCGGAGGTGGCGTACCGGTTTGTACCGGACAGACGCACTACTCCTTCTCCAAAGGACGGACTAGCCGATCTCACGGGCTCAGCACTTGCCGCTGTAGCAGCAATTTCATGAATCGCATTGGTCGACGAGGCCGCATTGGGAGACGGAGCAGCGGACACTGTCATTGGGGAAATCACTGCGGCCGCCGCGAACAACGCTGCCGTGCCGGTAGTGATGAGTCGTGTTGTCATATCAATGCCTTTCCTGGCTTCCTAATAGCGTGAACCGTGAGTGCCTCGGATGGCGCCGAAATGGCAGATAAATGATCAGGTCTTAGCCAAGAAATGGACGTGAGGGGCGGCCCCATGACTCCTGGTTAGCCAAAAAGGTACGTGCACAAGACATGCGCACGAGAAGGAATGGATGTTGCCCAGGGATGATTCCGTTCGGACAGGTGCTAGCCATGCCAGATCCGTCCGGCTAGATGGCCCGGATGTGGTGGGTGCTACGCGTCGCAGAACCACAGCGACTCATTCGATCTGGTCGTCCCAAGGCCTTGGTGCGTTGGTTGACCTCCGCACCGGTCACGGTCAGGCTAGGTCAGGTAGCCCTTCAGGTGAGGGCGGACCGGTATCGAACTGGTGTGAGGGTACGTGTCCCACTTGCAAGAGGCTGTGCTGGAGTGGGTCGAATTGCAGAGCTTCGACGACCTGCTGGTCGAGACCGCGAAGGCAACCTCGCCGAACTGCGCCAGACTCGAAGGTGGACGTCGTGCTTGGCGTGTCGGCCAGTCCGTAGCCGATGTCCCAGACCGACTGGATGCGTCGTGGGGCCCATCTCGCTTAGTTTTACGCGTGGGTAACTCACGTGTGACTTCAAGACCCGACTGCTAATGTCGCCCTTGCCCAGGGACTGGCTCAGGTCCGCTCGGGTAGCGACCTCTCTCGGTCGCCGGGCCAGCTCTGGAAGGAGTCCGAACTCGGACTTCGCCGGATGCATCGGCTCATCGCAGACCAGGACAACTCGATGACCCTTGCAGATCAGCAAAGTGGTCCGGGTCCGCACCATGTCTCCGATAGCTCAGGGCGAGCAGGAATCCATGGCCCTGGGCAGATGGAGAGTGACCAGTCCACTCCGGAGCCGTTTCCGGCGACGCCGATACTAGTAGGGGGGTGGCGTTTTGCCAGCAGCGCCAGATGACGAGGATCCAGGATCGGGCCAGGATGCGGGTGGCGTGGGGGTGGTCTTTTACCTCTGGCGATAGCGTCGTTGTGGGTCTTCGCGGCCCAGGGGGCGGCGTGTTGGGAGTCGGCGGCTGAGTGCGACACGAACGCTGACGCAAGACGCAGGGCATCGCTCAGTTGATTGGTGACCGCCCATCGAAAGGTGGCGGCCCGGTGTTTGCCGGATTGGCGGGTGGAGGGTGCCACCCCGGCCAAGCAGGCCAGGGACGCGGCGTCGGTGTGCAGCGTGAGCTGCTCGTAAATCTGCGCTTCTGAGTTTCTTGATCTGCTCGACCAGGTTGGCCAGCATGTTCAGCAGCGCATCGGTTGTGCGCGCCCGGGCGGTGCCCTCGGGGCCGGCCAGGCCGAGTGGCGCGGTGTCCAGGTGAGCCCTTAGGGCAATGTGGCGGGCGCGCGCGGTGGTTCGCAGCGCAAGCGTGGCTGCCCTGTCCGCGGCCAGTGGACGCACCGGAGGCGGTTGGTGGGCAACGTGTCGGCGGGCACGAACGCGTCGAAGCGGTCGTCCTTGTTGCCGGCCGAGCAGTACCAGAAGCGGAAGTGCTTCACTCGGTTCGGACTAATCACGACCACGGTGATCCCTGCGTGGGGGACTGCGGCCACGACCGGTCCGTCGCCGCGTTCGATCGCGACTTCCCTAGCGCCGTGCTTGGTGAAGAACTTGACCATGGCGCGCAACTCGGGCTTGGTGTGCTTGACCATGGACGGGCCAGTTGGCGGCCCTGGTCATCGACCACGGCAATCGCGTGGTCGGCACTGGCCCAGTCGAGCCCGGCGGTCACTGCCCCCGGCGGGTGGGCGGGAAGAAGCACCGCCGCGTTGGCGATGGGCATTGTCTCACTGTTGATGGTCCTGGTGGCTGACTTCACGTCAGCCTCCTCGCTGCCGGATCCAGGGGGAGGCACCCTCATCTCGGTTCCGGGACGGAAGTCCCTGTCATCTCACTGATCGGCGCTCAACGGCGCTTGGTCCTGTCGACGGTCAAGGCGTCCCGGGTCACCGCCAGGCCCCGCGGAACTCACCCTGACTTCATCGAGTCAAGCGAACAGGCCAGTGACCCTGTGGCACCCGGCGTCCATCGACGCCCCATTGAAGAATGCCGACACACAAGATTGAAGAACTCCGGCGCACAAGACTGGAGAGCAGTGAGCAACACGGTGCTTTCGGTCACATCGCTCGTAGGGTTAGAGGCGCTCGGGGAGTGCCTCCGGGAGGCTTGACCAGCAGTCAGCGAAGTCTTGACCCCCTATGCCGCCCGCTGGGTACGGAGCAACTGCCATGGTGCTCTCCGCGCGAGCTCACCCGATTCGCCCCACTCGGTCAACGGAATGCTGGGTGCCGCTCATATGGGACAGGAGCCTGCTATCAGTGCAACTTCGGTGAGTGAGCGGGTGAATAACGTGCTCTACAGGCTCGCGGGACGCGACGAGACCACTGCCCTAGAGCCCGTGTCTGCCGAGCGCATCCGACCAATTTTACGGGCTGGGCGCACGCTGGCCGTGGTCGCAGCAATCGTACTTCTGTTCGCTCACTTCACCAACGCCCTGCTTTTGGACAATCAAGTCTCTGAACTAAATGCTAACGAGGAGGGCAACCCACCGACATGGGCGAGTTCAGACGCCGTAGCCGCCGTGGCCGTGGCCGCCTTCACTTCCGCGATCATGACCGGGCCGCGCGTTCCTCTCTCTATTCTCGGATTCGCCACGGCTTTCCTCTCGATGAACGACGTGGTTTCCTTGCACGAACGCATCGCCGTCAAACTCTTGTTGGCCGTAGGCGCCTCCGACACTTGGGACAGCGTGTTGTGGCCCGCTCTCTACCTGCCGTTGCTTGCGGTGACGGCCATTCTGATCCTGCGCATGACACGAACAGGGACGAGTGAGACCTTCAGGATCACGGTTGTCGGACTGAGTATGTTGGTGGTGGCGGTGATCACCGAAGTAGTGTCAGCACCTTGGTCGAGCGGCACCAACTGGTGCACACCGTCCAAGGTGGCATCGAAGAGACGCTCGAGCTGGCTGGGTGGGTTCTCATCGCCACCGGTGCGGTCGCGACGATGTTGGCCAAAGTGGCGCGTCAGGCGACCAACGGAGGATAATCGGAGAGACTTGGAGGGGAGCCGACCACGCTCATAAGTTAATGGGCGTGGACGAGCGACTGAGAAGCACAATGCCACTCGTATACTCAAGGCATCGAGCAAGGCCCTTGACCGTCACCACCTCTGCTCAGTGGACGCGTCGGCGCTGGAGAACGCGGTTTGATGGCTCATCACAATCCAGGGTGTAGTCGGGGTCTGAATCCGCCGGTTTCGAGTAGGGATCTGGCGATGTAGTGGGTGAGGTTTCGGAAGCCCAGGGCCAACCTGAAGCGCCCCAGGTTCTCTGCCGTTCTCATACGGGCTGCGGCTCGGTGTTGAGGGCAGCGTAGTGGGCTTGCTCGTGTTCGATCGGGGGGATGTGTCCTAGCGATCCGTGGAGCCTGCGGTTGTTGTACCAATCGACCCAGCCGGTGGTGGCGTATTCGACGTCCGCCAGGGTCTTGTAGGGGCCGTCATGGAAGACGGTCGTGCGGATACATTCGGCTTTGTACAGCCCGTTGATGGTTTCCATCAGCGCGTTGTCATACGCGTCGCCAACGGAGCCGATCGAGGGTCGGATCTCTTCGAGCGCGAGGTGCTCAGTCAGCCTCACCGACGTATATTGCGATCCCGCGTCGGAGTGATGGATCAACCCGGAGCAGGGCTCTTCCAATCGCGGGACGACGTGGCCTTCGCGTTCGCGTTGCCACAGCGCCATCCGCAGCGGGATCATCACCAAATCGGTGTGCTTTGTCGTCGCGGCGTGCCAAGCCACGATCCGTTGGGCGTACACGTCGACGATGAACGCGACATACGTGAAACCGGCCCACGTCCTGACATACGTGAAGTCGGTGACCCACACACAGTTCGGTGCAGGCGCGGTGAAATCGCGGTCCAACAAGTCACCGGCGCGGGTGCCGTCCTTGGCCGGGATCGTGGTCCGCACACCCTTATCGCGGCGCACGCCCGACAGGTCCAAGGTGCGCATTGCCCGGTCCACCGAACCCGCACTGGCATCCGAGTGGCTGGTGCGGCGCAGCAACGCGGTCATCTTGCGCCGCCCGTACGACCCTTCCGGGGTCAACCTGCGCCAGCCGTGGCGGTCGACCTTCCAGGCGACGTCCCGGATGGCGTCCACGACGCTCGCGTCGCTGACCGTGCGCGCACTTGGCCGGGCGCTGCGCCAGGCCCGGTACGTTCGTGCGGCGACCTGACAGCCCTGCTCACGCAGCACCCGACAGACCGACTCGACCGCACGACCTTCGCCTCGTTGGGCATCGATGAAACCCATGATCAACGGTTGCGGGGGTCGAGTTCCCCCGCGAAGAAAGTCGTCTTACATTCAGACAGTCAACGCAACAGGGCTGGTGAAAGTAGGAGTGATGGGTCGGATTGGTCGTCCTGGTATGTCGGATGAAGACAAAGCGCAGGTTTGGTGCCTGTGGAGGGCGGGCGATTCCATCAGCAGCATCG
>JBBQNO010000107.1:0-7902 GCA_038330045.1 Actinomycetales bacterium
TTCTCCGGAATTCGAGGAAGCGACGACGTTCTACACCGACCTGGTCAAGGACTACGGCCAAAACGGTGCTGCCCAGTCGGGCTTCACCGAGTGCCTGAACAACCTGACCCAGGGCTCCTCGGCGATGTGGTACGACGCCACTTCCGCCGCCGGATCCCTGGAGGCCGAGGGCTCGCCGGTCAAGGGCAAGATCGGGTATGCCGCGGCACCGGTCAAGGAGACCGATGCCTCCGGCTGGCTCTACACCTGGGCGTGGGCCATCGAGGATGCAAGCCAGAACAAGGACGCGGCGTGGGAGTTCATCTCCTGGGCTTCCAGCCAGGAGTACGAGGAGCTCGTTGGTAGCGAGCTCGGCTGGGCCAAGGTCCCCGCCGGGAAGCGCGCCTCGACCTACGAGAACGAGGACTACCTGGAGATCGCAAGCGCCTTCGCCGAGCCGACGCAGGCCGCCGTCGAGGCGGCGGACCCGATGAACCCCGGCGTACAACCTCGGCCCGCACCGGGCATCCAGTTCGTGGGCATTCCCGAGTTCCCGGACATGGGCACCACGATCAGCGAGTACATCAGCTCGGTGATCGCTGGACAGATGAGCGTCGAGGAGGCCCTGTCCAACGGTCAGCGGTTGGCCGAAGACGTGGCCAAGACGTACCAGGAGTAAGGGAGATGACCACGCAGAGTGAGGCTCCTGCGGTGGAGGCCAAGAAGCAGCGCTCCACCGGGCTGAGCCGATCCGCGAAGTGGGCGCGACGCGCCCCCCTGATGCCCGCGCTGCTCTTCGTCATCCTGCTGACGCAGATTCCGTTCGCCGTCACGTTGGTGCTCTCGTTCACGGACTGGATCGCCTTCCGTCCCGACGATCGCGGGTTCGCCGGTTTCGACAACTACGTGGATGTCTTCACCGACCCCTCCGCTCGCAGCGCCGTCTTCGTCACTATCGTCCTGACCGTGACCGTGGTGCTGGTGTCCTTACTCCTCGGTCTCGGAATCGCGCTGCTGCTGGACCGCAAGTTCTGGGGCCGCGGCATCGTGCGCACCATGATGATCGCGCCGTTCCTGGTGGTCCCGGTGGCGGCGGCGCTGGTGTGGAAGCACGCGCTGTACAACCCGGACTACGGTCTGCTCAACGGGTTGTTGCGCCTGGTCTTCGGCGACAACGCGCCCACCCGGGACTGGATCAGCCAGAATGCGCTGATTGCAATTGAGGTCTCCCTGATCTGGCAGTGGACCCCGTTCATGATGCTCATCCTGCTGGCCGGCTTGCAGTCGCGCCCCATGGACGTGGTGGAGGCGGCCCGCATCGACGGTGCCAATTCCTGGCAGATCTTCATCCACATGACCCTGCCGTACCTGCGGCAGTACCTCGAGCTGGCCGGACTGCTCGGGGCCATCTACGTGGTGCAGACCTTCGACCACGTCTTCACCCTCACCGCCGGGGCTCTGGGTACATCCAACCTGCCGTACCACATCTACCAGAAGCTGCTCGTCGCCCAGAACTACGGAGAGGCGTCGGCAGCCGGCGTGGTCACCGTGATCGGCACCATCATCATCGCGACTTTTGCTCTGAAGGTCGCCTTCAGCCTGTTCCAGGAGGAGCACCGATGAGCACCAACGACAAGGACGTCACCGTCGCCCCCGGGGAGGGGGAGACCACGCGGGTCGGCACTCCGCACAAGCTGAACCCCAAGCCCAAGAGCCGTGGCGGGCTCTGGCTCGGCATCGCGGCGTGGCTGATCGGTCTGATCTTCGTGACCCCGGTGCTGTGGATGGTCCTGACCTCGTTTCACGCGGAGACGGACGCGGCGACCAGGACGCCGAGCTTTTTCGCCCCGTTGGTCCTGGACGGATACCGCAGCTTCCTGAACGCCGACCCTTGGCCGCCGATGATCAACTCCGCCACCGCCAGCCTGGTGTCCACCGGACTGGTCATCCTCCTAGCGTTCCCCGCGGCCTACGCCCTGTCCATCAAGCGGGTGGACAAGTGGACGGACGTGATGTTCTTCTTCCTGTCCACGAAGATGCTCCCGATCGTGGCGGCGATCCTGCCGCTCTACCTGATCGCGCTGGAGTTCAACATGCTCGACAACATCTTCACATTGGTCCTGCTCTACACGGCGATGAACATGCCGATCGCGGTGTGGATGCTGCAGTCGTTCCTGGCCGAGGTGCCGGTGGAGATGTTGGAGGCCGCCCAGGTGGACGGGGCCGGGCTGCTGCGCACCCTGATCTCCGTTGTTGCACCAGTCGTAGCGCCCGGCATCGCCGCGGTGGGCTTGATCTGCTTCATCTTCAGCTGGAACGAGTTGCTCCTCGCTCGGGTGCTGACCAGCACGGTAGCCGGCACGGCACCGGTGTTCCTGACCGGCTTCGTGACCAGTCAGGGACTGTTCCTGGCCCAGGTCTGCGCGGCGTCGGTAGTCATCTCTCTGCCCGTGCTGATTGCGGGGTTCGCGGCGCAGGACAAGCTCGTGCAGGGCCTGTCCATGGGCGCGGTCAAGTGACCGCGCTGTCCCAGGCCATGCTTTCCGGCATCGGCGGCGACGTCAGTGTCCCGAGTTACGACCGCATAAGAGTCACGCGCGGGATCGTGCACTTCGGTGTCGGCGGCTTTCACCGGGCCCACGAGGCGATGTATACCGATCGCCTGATGGAAAGTGGCGAAGGCATGGACTGGGGTATCTGCGGTGTCGGCGTGCTTCCGCACGACCGTCGCATCGTGGAGACGCTGAACAGCCAAGACGGTTTGTACACCTTGGTCGTGAAGCACCCCGATGGACGCCGGGAGTGTCGGGTGATCGGCTCGATCATCGAGATGCTCTTCGCTCCGGACGACCCGGCGGCGGTCATCGCAGCGATGGTGGACCCAGCGACGCGCATCGTGTCGCTGACCATCACCGAAGGCGGCTACCTGGTCAACCAGGTCACCGGCGAGTTCGACCATCAGGACGCGTCGATTCAGGCCGACTTGGCCACGGGCGCGGTCCCAACAACGGCGTTCGGGTTCATTATCGAGGCTTTGCGTGTGCGCCGTGAGGCGGGCACTGCTCCGTTCACGGTGATGTCGTGTGACAACTTGCCGGGCAATGGAGACGTCGCGCGCAAGATGATCACCGCGTTCGCGCAGTTGAAGGACCCCGAGGTCGCTTCATGGATGAGTGAGCACGTGCCCTTCCCGAACTGCATGGTTGACCGTATTACCCCAGTCACGGCGCCGGCTGACATTGAGGCGTTGACCGAGACCACCGGCATCCAGGATCAGTGGCCGGTGGTGTGCGAGCCCTTCACCCAGTGGGTGTTGGAGGACCACTTCGTCTCCGGTCGGCCCCAGTGGGAGCAGGTTGGCGCGCAATTGGTCGAAGACGTCGTGCCGTTCGAACTGATGAAACTGCGTTTGCTGAACGCGAGCCATCAGGCCCTGTGCTACCTCGGAGTGTTGGACGGATACACCTACGCCCACGAGGTCTGCCAGGACGAGGTCTTCGTTGACTTCCTCCTCGGTTATATGGAGAAGGAAGGGTCGCCGACGCTGCCCCATGTGCCGGACACGGACCTTGGGGACTACCGGCGCACGTTGATCGAGCGGTTCGCCAACCCGGAGGTGTGCGACACCTTGGCGCGTTTGTGCGCGGAGAGCAGCGACCGCATACCCAAGTGGTTGATCCCGGTCGTTCGGCACAACCTGGAACACGACGGTGAGATCGAGCACTCTGCATTGATCGTGGCGTCGTGGGCGAGGTATGCCGAGGGTCGCGATGAGCAAGGCGAGGCGATTGACGTCGTTGACCGGCTCAAAGAACGGGTCATGGCCGCCGCCGCTGCGCAGGGCGAGGACCCGCTGGCGTTCCTGCGAAATCGTGACCTTTTCGGCGACGTCGTCGAGAACGAACGCTTCACGAAGGCATATGCCCGACACCTTGATTCGTTGCACTCTGTTGGCGCACGCGCCACGCTGAAGCAGCTCGTCTCCGCCTAGGGAACAGAAAAGCAATCTCGTGCAACACCTTGTCGCAGGCATCGATAGTTCGACTCAATCGTGCAAGGTCGTGGTCTGCGACTCAGAAACCGGCAACGTGGTGCGGCAGGGCCGGGCCACCCATCCGGACGGGACCTCCGTTCATCCGGACAGGTGGTGGGAGGCCGTCGAGCAGGCCAGTGAGGGCGGGCTGCTCGACGGCGTCCGCGCCATCGCCGTCGGGGGTCAGCAGCATGGCATGGTGACCCTCGACGACGATCACGCCGTCATTCGTGATGCGTTGCTGTGGAACGACACGCGATCGGCTGAAGACGCTGCGGATCTCGTCACCGAGATGGGCGGACCGAGTGTGTGGTCTCAAGAGATCGGCAGCGTGCCGGTCGCTAGTTTTACCGTGTCAAAGGTGCGTTGGTTGGCGCGATACGAGCCGGCCAACGCCGAACGCCTCGCTACGGTGGTCTTGCCCCACGACTGGCTGACCGGTCGCTTCCTGCAAGAACACGGAGGGTTCGAGGGATGGACCACCGACCGGGGCGATGCCTCAGGCACCGGGTATTGGTCGGCTCGGACCGGTGAATACCGCAAAGATGTGATGACCGCCGCACTGGGACGAGCGTTCGGCGTCCCACGCGTGCTGGGGCCTGCCGAGGCGGCCGGGACCACCCGCGACGGCATGGTGGTCGCCGCTGGCACCGGGGACAATATGGGCGCTGGTCTGGGGCTGGGCCTGACCGCCGGCGATGTCGTCATCTCGCTCGGCACCTCGGGGACGGTGTTCACCGTCTCGGACGTGTGCCCCAACGACCCGAGTGGAGCGGTGGCCGGTTTTGCGGACGCCACCGGGTCATTCCTTCCGCTGATGTGCACGCTGAACGCTGCCCGAGTCATGTCGGCCACGGCGGCCATGCTCGGCGTTGACGTGAAGACGCTCGATGCCCTCGCGATGAGCGCGTCACCTGGGGCCGGGGGCTTGAGTATGCTGCCGTACTTAGATGGTGAGCGAACCCCCGACTTGCCTCAGGCAAGCGGCACCATCAGCGGTCTGACCCGCGGCAACGCGACCCCGGAGAACATGGCCCGAGCCGCGGTCGAGGGCATGCTGCTCAACCTGCGGGCCGGGATCGAAGCGCTGCGCGGGCAAGGGGCCCGTGTCGAGCGCGTCCTGCTGATCGGCGGTGCCTCGGCTTCACAAGCGGTGCAACACGTCGCGGCCAGCATCTTCGGTGTCCCCGTTGCGGTGCCTGAGCCCGGCGAGTACGTCGGCATCGGTGCCGCTCGGCAGGCTGCCTGGGCTTTGTCGGGCTCCGCGACCGCGCCACAGTGGCCGCTGCGTCTGGCCGGGGAAGCCGCCGAGGCTACGTCCGACACGTCTGCTGAGACGGCCGACGTGGACAGGCGATACGAAGCGCTGCTCACGGCGATGCACCAGAAATAGGGGCATCGTGGGCGATTGGATCACCTGCAAGGACGCTACCCGTTCGCTACAGTCGTCGTATCTCGATTCGCTGGGGTTCGTGGGCTGGTGCGCTTGCTATCGGGGCCGTTCTGGGGGTGGCAAGCTGCAGCGGTGACGATGGGGGGCGACGAATCGGCACTGACGGGTCCCGACCCCGATGCTCACCTCTCCGTGGGTACAGTTGGATTGATCGACGGTTTAATGCTCAGCCCGGACCCGTTGGCCGACCGGCCGCCAGCCGAGGACTTCGAGCAGATCGACGCTGAGCTCAGCGAGGTTGCGGACGAGCACCACATCCTGGCCGCACGCGTTGCGGACGGTGTCTGTGAGCGGGTCTTCGAGGCGGACGCAGCGGAGTCGGCTCCTATCGGTAGCGCCTTCACGTTGTATGTGTTGGGGGCGTTTGTGGACGCGGTTGATCGGGGAGATCTCGCGCGGGACGACGACCTCACGGTCACTGAAGACCTGAAGTCGCTGCCGTCGGGCACGTTGCAGGAGGAGCCAGACGGCACGACCGTCACCGTGCAGGAGGGCGCGATGGCAATGGTTTCGATCAGTGACAACACAACGACCGACATGCTGATCGACGCCATCGGTGTGGACCAGGTCGAAGCCGTCTACGCAGACATGGGCCTGCAAGACACCGATGGGCTGACCCCATTGCTCACGACGAAGCAACTGTTCCAGTTTGGCTGGGAAGCAGACGACGAGGCCCGCGCAGTCTGGTCGAGCGCCGACACCGACGGGCAGCGCGCGATTCTCGCTGATCTAGCCCCCGGGGTGGAAGGGGTGGAACCCGCATCGGTCACCGACCCCCGGTGGCAAGAGGGGATCGACGACTTCGCGACCGCCAGTGAATTGTGCTTTGCGCACGCTGTCCTTCAAGCGTGCCGATACTCCGGCCGGTGAGCCGGTTCGCGGCATCCTGTCCGGCAACATGGTCGCGGTGATCCACGTCGCGGGGGACTCGCCGGTCGACCTCAACGTCGTGCTCGGGGCCGCCTCCGACACACTGCAGCTGCTGAGGCAAGAGAGCGACAGCCAGTAAGTCGGCATCGGTAAACTGCATCTCGATGTTTGATTACGCAGTGGTGCTGATGGTGGTGTTGCTGGGGCTTGCCCTGGTGACCGCCGCGGCTGGCGTGCGCCGCCTGCTTGCCCCCAGCCATGTGACGGCGGCCAAGCTGACGACATACGAGTCGGGGGTTGACCCGATTGGCGAGGGGTGGAGCCAGGGGAGCCTGCGATACCTCGTGTTCGCCTTCTTGTATGTCGTCTTTGCCGTTGACGCTGTCTACCTCTTTCCTTGGGCGCTGGTGCTGCGCACTGAGTTGGGGTTGGCGTCGCTGGTCGAGATGGGCATCTTCATCGGCGTGCTCGCGCTCGGCCTAGCCCACGCCTGGCGCCGCGGACTGCTGAGGTGGTGGTGATATGACCGACCTTCCGATGCCCCGAGTGGGCCCGGCCGCTGATCGAGCGCCCGCTGCCGTGCGCGTGGTGCTCAACTGGGGGCGGCGTTACTCACTGTGGGTCTTCAACTTCGGCCTGGCCTGCTGCGCCATCGAGTTCATCGCGGCCTCGATGGCCCGACACGACTTTATCCGCCTCGGCGTGATCCCGTTTGCTCCCGGTCCCCGGCAGTCCGACCTTATGGTCGTCTCGGGCACGGTGACCGACAAAATGGCACCGGCCATCCGGCGGCTCTACGACCAGATGCCCGAGCCGAAATACGTGATCTCCTTTGGGGCCTGCTCCAACTCTGGTGGTCCCTACTGGGATTCCTACTGCGTGACCAAAGGTGTTGACCAGATCGTGCCCGTTGATGTTTACGTGCCTGGATGCCCGCCGCGCCCTGAGGCGCTGCTCAACGGCATCATCACGCTGCAAGAGCAGATCAAGCACGAGCGACCCGGTCGCGCCCGTGACCCACGTGCCAATGCCGCGACTCTCAGTCGTGGGGTGGTCCGGGCTCCCAAGCGTCGAGGCCGGCAGACAGGCGAAGGGAGCGCCGACGCGTGAGCGATCTGGAGCCCGGCCTCACCTCCTGCACGGTGCCGCTGGCTGATTGGTATGCCGAGGTAGCCGCGGCCAAAGAGCACGGTTACGACTTCTTCGATTGGCTCTCAGCTGTCGATCACACCGGGGCTCGCGGCGACGGCACCTGGGAGGAGGTCCAGGCCGAGCGTGACGCGACCGCTGATGGCGGCGCGGCGGAGGAGAATGAAGCGCCCGTTGAAGCGGAGCCTGCTGTTAGCGGCATGCTGCTAGTCCTTCATCTCTACGCCAGCGCCGCGCCGAGCCCGCCCGACACACTGTCCCGAGTGATGCTGCATACCCTTGTGCCTGACGGCGAGGCTGTCCCCAGTGTGACGTCGCTTTTTGCCGGTGCCGCCTGGCACGAGCGGGAGACCCACGAGATGTTTGGCATCACCTTCACGGACTTCGCGGACGGCAGCGGTTTGGGGCTACGGCCGCT
>JBBQNO010000108.1:0-7845 GCA_038330045.1 Actinomycetales bacterium
GTGGGCTCGACCCAGTCGGGCGCCGGGTCTGTGCCGAATCGGACGGCGTCGACCTCGCTGCGCCCGTCAAGCCACGCCCGGGCTATCCGGTGCCCACCGTCCATCAGGCCACCCTCAGCATTGAGGATCACCGGGTAGCGCAGGTCAGCCGCCTCGATCCGGCGTGCATGCTCGGCGACCTCCCGACAGGTCGGAGGGGCATCGCCGAACCAGCAGTTCTGGTCGAACTCGGCGATGTCAGCTATCGGCATTGACACCACGGGTAGTCCGGCCGCCTCGGCCCACAGACGGTCGCTCCACCAGTACGCCCGACCGCCAGGCACCGAACGGGAGTGCTTCTCACGCTTGACAGTCACGCCCTAACAATCGCACCCATGCCTGACGATGCCGCCCAGAAGTGCCCGCTTGGTCATGCCGTGCGTGGCTCGACCAACGAGGCGAGCGAGGTGCGGGCCGAGGATGCGTAGGCTCAGAGCCATGAGCGATGACCTGGATGTGCGTCGTCCAGATCTTCTCGGCCTTCGGCGCACCGGCACGGTGAGGTGGTTCAAGCCGGAGAAGGGCTACGGCAGAATCACTGCGGATGACGGCGAGGTCCTCTTCGTTCACTTCTCCGATGTCGTCGTTGAGGGGTATCGATCACTCGTTGCCGAGCAACGTGTGGGCTTCGTCTGGCGTGGTGGGGTCGTGGATCACGGTCGTCATCATGCCGAGGACGTGCATGTGCTTCCTTGAACGACGCCCCACCCGGGGCCGCGACGGCGCGACCATCCTCTTCGGGACACTGAGCGTTTGGCCACGCGACCGGCTCGGGCGCCGCTGAATATGGTTCGGGGTGCGCCTAGCCGAAGCCCGGCGACTTCAACGCCAGCGTTTCAGCCGGCGTGGCCGCAACGTCGGTCCCGGAGGAACTGGGTGTCAGGGACCCCGTGAACCGGGACGATCATCAGCCTGTCTGCTTGGTCGTGGTGTCGGTGCGTTGGTGTCCGGTCATACCCGCCATCACCGAGCCCATGATTCGCACACGGGTGCGCCGAGGCAGCGGGGTCAGCGAGTCCTTGAGGACACGGCTGAGGAGGCCCGGTAGCGCGGTCGGTCGGCGCCCGAGCGCACCCAGAGTGCCCTGCGCGACCACGCGCGCCGACAGAGCACGTCCCATCTGCATGTCGGCGCGCTCGGCGAAACCACTGGCGGTCGGACCCGGGGCGGCGGCGAGCACGTCCACCCCGAGAGGTCGTAGCTCGACGTACAGTGCCTCGGCCAGGGTCTGGACGTAGGCCTTCGTCGCCGCGTAGTGCGCGGCGTTCGGCATGCCCTGGAACCCGACGACGGAGCTCATCAGGATGATCCCGCCGCGGCCGCGGTCGGCCATCCGCCTGCCAAACACCAGGCTAGTGGCGAGCACAGCCTCACAGTTGAGCCGACACATTTCTCGCTCTTGGTCGAGGTTGGCGTCGAGGAAGGGTCCCGAGGTGCCGAATCCGGCCGCGGCGACGTAGAGCCCGATGTCGCTGCCGTCCGTCGCCGCAATGAGCTGCTCGACGCCCTCGGCGAGGGCGAGGTCCAACGGCAGCACCTTGACGTCGATGTGGTGGCGATCGGCCAGGTCCGCGGCGAGCTCGCGCAGCAGAGCCTCGCGCCGGGCGACCAGCACCAGGTCGAATCCGGCGTTAGCCAGTTGAACGGCGATCTCCCGCCCGATCCCTGACGAGGCACCGGTGACCAGTGCCTGCGGTCCGTAGCGCTGCAGGAGGCGCTTCTGTTGGCGGGTCATGGCTGCACCGTTGGGAGGGTGGGGAAGGTTGGGACGGCGGGGGTGTCGGGGGTGGTGGGGTCGATTCGGTGGGCGGCGGACTCGCCGCGGCGGGTGATCGGGACGTGTCGGGTGGCGCGGGCCATGCCCATGACGGGCATGTCGACGTAGACGGTCTCGGAGTCGTGGGCGCCGATGAGGAAGGTTTCGTGGAAGACCCCGGCGGCATCGCTGCGACGGGCCGCACGGTTAAATGATCGCCAGGCGGGCAGGTGCGGTGCCTCAGCGGACCGGGCCCACGCGTTGAGGGCGTCGAAGTCGCGCCAGTACTGCACGACCAGGAATGTTCGGCCGGAGCGGAAGACCTCGAAGCTCAGCAGGCCTAGCTCGGGGTGGGCAGAGAGCTCGCGGAGCATCCGGGGCATCGCCAGCAGCACCGGAAGCCAGGTTCGTAGTCGGCTCAACCGGTTGATCCGCATGCCGATGTGGAACAGCACGAGTCCGGCGTGCTCGTCGGGATCTAGGTCGGCGGTGAAGCGTCCCCGGGCAATGTTAGTCATGGTGTGGCTGTCCTCGCGGTCGTGGGGGTGTTCGGGGTGGGCGCGGTGTTCAGGGTGGTTGGTGTGGGTGGTGCAGTGTCGCGGGCCCGGACCCTGCCCAGGGCGACGCCGCAGGCGGCGGCCGCCACTCCGGTCGCGGCCATCACCCACCAGGCGTGGTGGAACGAGCTCAGCGCTGTGCCCGGCTTCGGGGTGCCGACCACGGCGAGCAGCGCCGCGATCCCCACCACCGCTCCGATCTGGCGGAAACAGGCGGTGATGGCGCTGCCGGTGGCGAGCTGCTCTCGAGGCAGTTCCGCCACGGCTGCGGAGCCGAACGAGGAGATCGCCAGGCCGATGCCGGCGCCGGTCAGCACGATGCCGGGCAAGAAGTGGCTCGGATAGTCGGGCGTCGCGGTGCTGGACAGGGCGAGGTACGCGGCACCGGCGGCGAAAAGGAGTCCGCCGGGGATGGCGAGCGCGCGCTGCCCGAATCGGTCCGCCGCCCGCCCACCGAACGGTGCGACCACGGCCGCGGTGATCGCACCCGGCGTCAGCGCCAACCCGGCGGGCACGATGTCCATGCCCCACACGCCGGTCAGGAACAACACGTTGCACAGCAACAACGCGTAGAACCCGATCGCGAACACGACCGTGCCCACGTTCGCCACCGCGAAGGAGCGCACCCGGAACAGCTCGAGTTCGATGAGCGGTGCCGGATGATGAGCGCATCGCCACACGAACACGCCCAGCAGGAAGGTCGCCGTGGCGAAGGAAGCTGCGACCCGAAGATCGCCCCAACCCCAGCTGGGACCCTGGACGATCGCGAGCGCCAGCGCGGCAACCCCGAGGGCCAGCATCCCAGCACCCCACCAGTCCGGGGCCGGTGATCCTTGCGGGTCGCGGCTCTCCGCCAGCAGGCGGCACGCCGGGACCATCGCGGCGAGGCCGATGGGCACATTGACGAAGAACACCAGCCGCCAGTCCACCCAGCCCACCAGGACACCGCCCAACGCTGGGCCGGTCGCGGCGGCAACAGCTCCCGTGGCACCCCAGATGGCCGTCGCGGTCGCTCGCTGCGCGAGGGGGAACTCCGGCAGCAGCAGAGCCAGCGACGTCGGCACGACCGCAGCGGCGCCCAGCGCCTGCAGCATGCGGGCCGCAATCAGCACCGCCGCGTTCGGCGCGAGCCCGCACAGCGCCGAGGTCAACAGAAACACCACCATCCCGGCCAAGAACAGCCGGCGCCGACCAATGCGGTCGGCCAGCCTGCCCGCAGGGATCAGGGCAGCCGCGAACACGACGCCGTATCCGTTGATCACCCAGGACAGCACGGGCAGCGACGTGGTTGAAAAGTCCGCACGTAGGTTCGGGAAGGCGATGTTGACGATCGTGACGTCGAGGAAGCTCATGAACACCGCGACTCCGGTCACTGCCAGGACCTGCCACCGGCGTTTCGCGGAGGTCTTCGTTGCGGTAGCGAGTTGCGTCATGCGACTGACTCTAGAACAGTTAGTCGCGTGACGCTACCCGGTCGGGTAGACTTGTCGGCATCATGTTGGGACGCGACTACTCCGACCAGGTCTGCTCGATATCTCGCGCCCTTGAGGTGGTCGGCGAGCGATGGACGCTGCTGATCCTTCGCGATGTGCTCCTGGACCGACACCGCTTCGACGAGCTCGTGGAGAGTATCGGCGTGACCCGCACCGTGCTCACCCAGCGGCTGCGCCACTTGGTCGACGAGGGTGTCCTGGAACGTACGGCCTACCAGCAGCGCCCCGAACGTTTCGAGTACCACCTCACGGGAAAGGGTCGCGCCCTGATGCCGGTGATCGCCCATCTGCTGTGGTGGGGCGACCAGTACTACCCCGAACCAGCCGGGCCGCCACGGCTACTCCACCATCGTGATTGCGGTGGTTCGGTGCAGCCGGCGTTCACCTGCAGTGACTGCGGGGCCGATCTGGTCGCCGGGGAGATCGTCACTGAGCCCGGCCTGTCGGCGCGACTTTCCACCCAGGACCGCAACTCAGGCTGACCGCGGTGCTGCAAGCACGGACGACTTAACGCCTTCCCGACAGCTCGATCCCGGACGCCTCACATACGAACCGCTGCCGGCGACGCTCGAGGCGGCGAACTGGGTAACCAGTTGGTCCCGTAGACCGATCCCCCACCCGACGAGCCCTCCCCCTCTGATTCCGGTGTGAATACCGGCCCCTGGCGGACTTGATGACACGACGTGGGGCGCTACGGCGCACGTTCGTGCGGCTGGAACCGAGCGACGATGCGCGGCGTCCGAGTGGTGTTGAGTGGAGGAGGCGGCATGCGGTCAGCACAGGTTGAGCTGTACACCATGCTGATGCTGCTCGCGACCGGCTGTGGCGACCTGACTGCACCTGGCGCGACCGCAACAGCCTCGTCGATTCCCGCGACCGATTCGGCTGCGTCGCTGCGGTGCGAGGCGACCCAACAGACGGTGGCGGCCTTGGCTGACCTTGGTCCTGGCCGTGCCACACCCGAGGAGGCTGTCGCGCCATATGCGGGTGCGCTGACGTTGGCGGCGCACAAGGTGGGCGAGAGGATGACGGTGCAGGGCCTGCGCACGGACGGCTCCGTCTTCCGGTCTTCGACGTGACCAAGCGCGACGACAACTGGTGGCCGGACGGCTACCGGGAGTGCTCGAGCTGATGAGTCAGCGCCTCGCGTTCACCGAAGTGACGGCCGCGGCGTTCCGCCTACGGGATTCCCGTAGAGCGCCTGGCTTGCGGGGACTCGACGAGGTTCGGACTTCGTGCTTGGTCGTCAAAGTGCGGTCGGGGCTACTTGCCATAGTGGAAAGTTCGGTGCATACTTTCCACTATGGAAACTTCAGGAAGCCGTCCGACCCCCGACGACGCCGCAGCGGCGTTGCTTGACGCCGGTTCTTCCCGGGATCAACTCTCGCACCAGCTAGCCTTACCGGCCTGGTTCCACACCTCGATCGGTCTGGCTGTCGTCGTCCAGATCGCCACGCTGGCTGTGGGAGTGGCCGACCAGAGCTCGGCAGGAATCGGCCTGGCGGTTGCCGGCCTGGTCCCGTTCGTGCTCGTAGCCGTGGTGCAGCTCGTCCGCTTCCGAAGGCTGAACGGTGTCTGGGTTGGCGGACTGGCGAGCAGGGTGGTCTTCGGGGGTGATGCGGCGGCATCGACGGTGCACTTCTTGGGCATGGGCGCAGCGATCTGGGCTGCCTTCGAGGCGCGCTGGTGGCTCGTGGGCCTGTGCGCGATCGCTGGTGGGGTCGGTTACGCACTCTCCGGCGTTCGCTGGATGCGGTCCTACCGCGATGACCCTGCTGCCCACAGCAGGGGTGAGTCTGTCCTTCTGCTGGTCGCCCTGGCCGTTCTGGTGATCGCCGGAGCCGTGCTCCTGCTGGCGGGCGCACGACGCTGATGGCGGAGCTGGATAGGCATCTCCTGGCCCCGGCTCGGCTCAAGCTGGCTACGATGCTGACTGCTGTGTCCGAGGTCGAGTTCGCGGTACTTCGGGACGGCCTGGGCGTGAGCGACTCCGTGCTTTCCAAGCATCTCGCCACGCTTGCCGACGCGGGGTACGTGCGCAGCCGCAAGGGCACGTACGAGGGCCGACGCACGACGTGGGTGGCGCTCTGCCCGACGGGCCGGAAGGTGCTGCGCAATCACGTCGCAGTGCTGCGCGAAATCATCGACGGTGTCGACTGATCCTCACCAAGGACTCGCCTGAAGCCCATCGCCAAGCGGCCGTAGGGGTCCTCGACGGCGTCCCGGTGAGGGATGTTGAGCTCAGTCGGTCGTCGCAACACCCCTACTGACGCGAGGTGTTGTGCGTGTGGTCGAAGAAGGAATTGATCGAGAAGCAGGCCCGGTTTTGGGTGTTGATGGCTGCGGGGTCAACGCTGCAGGCGGCCTGTGATGCTGTCGGGGTGAATCGACGAACGGGGCGCCACTGGCGCCAAGCCACAGGTGGGCAGGTTCCGCGTAAGAAGCCCGATCCCTCGGGGCGGTACCTGAGTTTGGATGAGCGGTTACGGATCGCGGACTTGCGTCTGGCCGGGGCCGGGGTGCGGGCCATCGCTATCCAGCTCGCACGCTCGCCCGCGACGGTCAGTCGCGAGCTGCGCCGTAACGGGCCCCAGCCGGGCACGCAGAAGGTGGCCAAGTACGCACCGTATGCCGCGCAGAAGCGCGCCGAGTTCCGGGGTCGCCGCCCGAAGGTGAGCAAGTTCGAGGATCTGGAACTGGCATCCTTGGTCCAAGAAAAGCTGTGTGTGAAGTGGAGTCCTGAGCAGATCAGCAACCACCTGTGCGCGGCGTTCCCCGAGCGGGCGGAGATGCGGGTGAGTCCTGAGACGATTTACCAAGCGCTGTACGTTCAGGGCCGCGGTCACTTGCGTGCTGACCTGCACCACCACCTACGCACCGGCCGGGCCGTACGGCGCCCGCGACGCTCCACCGTCAAGGGCCCCTCGGGCAAGATCCCGGACATGATCATGATCAGCGAGCGACCCGCCGAAGTCGAAGACCGCGCCGTACCCGGGCACTGGGAGGGAGACCTGATCCTGGGGTCGAACTGCCGCTCAGCGATCGGGACCCTGGTCGAGCGCCAAACCCGGTTCACGATGCTGGTCCACCTACCCGATGGCCATGGTGCGATCGCGGTCCGCGATGGGTTGCTGGCCACGATCAAAACGTTGCCTGAGCACCTTCGCAAAACCCTGACCTGGGACCAGGGCACCGAGATGGCCCAACACGCCCAGATCACCATGGCCACGAAGATGGACATCTACTTCTGTGACCCGCACCAGCCTTGGCAACGCGGCTCAAACGAAAACACCAACGGCCTGCTGCGGCAGTACTTCCCCAAGGGCACCGACCTGTCCGTTCACTCACCAAACGGCTCATGGAGGTAGCGAACGAACTCAACGATCGACCCCGCAAAACCCTTGGCTGGGCCACCCCCAACGAGGCCATGCAACGACTACTATTCACCCCAGAATCACCCACCGTTGCGACGACCGCCTGAATTCGCCGATCCCCATCCGGGAACGGTTGAAGGTTCGGCCGGGACACCTCGTCCGGTACGGCGAGCGTGGTTGCCCTCGGGCTAACTGGACGGAACTACCTACGCTGGTCCTACTCCTTGGCCGATATTCTGGTGTCTGCGGCTCGACGCCAGGCCCGTGCTCGGTCAAGGATAGGTGCCGTTCGAGATCCGCTTGGGTTTAAGGCCGAGATACTGCTCATCTACACGGTTCGCGATCAGAGGAGGGAACGGATGTCGGTGGAGTCCAAGGTCCGCCCGGGGGCAGTGGGGTACTGGGATCGTTTTGTTGGCCCTGGCCAGTCGAAGGTGGAAGCCGCCGGGACGGTGGCCGCGATCGCTGCCGGCGTGCTGGGAGGCGATGTGGCGCTCGAACACGGCACGCCTGGAGGGTGGCGGGCTCTTGTCCGCCTGGCGGCTTCGGACCTGTGGGGCGGAGTGTGGGTCAACAACACTCCAAGCTGCGTGGCCTGGTATGAGCGTCCCGGACAGGGGCCGCGT
>JBBQNO010000109.1:0-7693 GCA_038330045.1 Actinomycetales bacterium
AGGCAATGCCGCCTGAACAGCAACCTCACGTGGAGAGCCCGGTGCGGTGAGAATCGCACGCCGGGTTCGGCGGGCGGTCCGGGGAAACGGAACGACAGCAATGTCGTCACCGCGCCCCGGGCCGACCCAACTGGCACCACGTCTCTGAGAAGACCCGGGGCCCCAAAGCGTTGACCGGGATGGTCGACCTGACCCGTGACCAGCAAGGACGCGTTCGTGCACGGTTGCTGGACCTGGTCCCAGGGCGTTCCGGGAAGGCCTACGGGGACTGGCTCACCGCCCGAAGCGCAGCATTCCGCTCTGGTGTTGCGGTCGCGACGTTAGACCCGTTCCACGGGTACAAGAACGCGATCGATGACAACCTCGAAGACGCCACCGCTGTGCTTGATGCTTTCCATGTCGTCAAGCTCGGAACCCAAGCCGTGGACGAAGTCCGGCGCCGGGTGCAACAAGACACTCACGGCCACCGTGGCCGTTCCGGTGACCCGCCGTACGGCATCCGCAACATCCTCCCGCGCCGGGGCAGAGAACCGCCCCCGCAAGCGGGAGGTACCCCCAACCGATCGGCAACAGGCCAGGCTCAATGCCACGAAAGCGACCCTCGCCACGACGAAGTCTCGCTGGCGTGGCAGTGCTCACAAAAGCTGCGTTCGGACTATCACGGCGACACCACCACGACAGGGCGCGCCATCGCCCAAGAGATCATCGACACCTTCCCCAGTTGCCCAATCCCCCGAGATCGCCCACCTCGGCAAGACCCTGAAACTGTGGGCCGACGCGTTCCTGGCCTACTTCGACACCGACCACGCCAGCAATGGCGGCACGGAAGCCGTGAACGAACTGATCGAATTGCACCGTCGCATCGCCCGAGGCTTCCGAAACCGATACAACTACAGACTGCGGATGCTCCTGAATCTGTAGTTGGGCATGACGAACTCGGGGATGAACCTGGGCAAAGGCCGTGGACGAGAAGGAAGCTCATCGAGGTACAAGGCCGCGGGGGCTGGTAGCCCAGGCAGCCATTCGTGGCGGTGGCAAGCCTGCAGAAGGCTGCGCAGGATGACCAGATGCGTGTTGGTGGAGTTCGCGCCCAACGCTGGAACGGCGCTCAACCAGGACATGTAGTGCTCCAAAACATGTCGAGTGCTGCCTTCGGGCCCGGTGACCTCGGGGTGCTGCTTGGTCGAGAAGATAGAGAAGCGGCGCAAGGCATGCTCCTCGATGCTGACCGAACCGAAGGCCTGGCCCGCGCTGAGGCGGTACCGGCAGGAACGCTTGACCGCCTGCCGCAGCCATGCCCTGCGCGAAATGATCGAACCGGATCTGGTGCAGCTTCGGTGAGGGACGCACGCCCAACACAGATGCGCGCCACCGGTCGCTGGCAAATTCGGTTTCGGCGTCAGTGTTCTCGGCCAAATCCTGCAGGCGCGCCCAGGCGTAACCCAACTGGCCTATGGCCCGCCCTCCGGTGTCTTTCAGCCCGTGTTGGACGGCCAGTATTCTCCAACGGGGTAACGGGTTCTCCAACAACGAGGACACGTCCGTGACGGTAATTAGCTCGACCAGCCGGTTGATCATCATCGGGATCAGCCGCATGGTCCGATCATCGTGGCCGCACTGGATCGAGTAAGCAATCTCCAGCCGCGGCTGGGTTCGCAGGCCGCGCAGGTCGAAGGCGTCGATCCGATCCGAGTGGTCCCGGACCGGACTCTTCCGTCGATGCGGCCGCCCTCTCGGACGATCGCCTTCCTGCCCATTTCAACGCAGTGAAAGACCACCTCGCGGACCCGCCACACGTCCGTGGGATCTGGTGCTGGTTCCGCATCCGCAGGACGCACACCAGGACCACGCACTGTTGGGTGCCCTTGCACCCACCGCTTTTCGAGACCATCTGATCCTTCACTACGAAATCCCGAAATGGGACGGTGACTTAGGATCGTTGAACCCCAATTTTTACACTCCGCTAACTGAAGAGCGGATGAGACACAAGTGGGATTTACTCGACGAGCACTATGTCTCGCAGAGGTCACACGATTGGTGGGACCGCGAGGTCATCTCTGGGCTTGCACGGATGCGTGGCATGGAATGCCGCTCGCGGTATGCGGAGGCATTTCGAGTCGACAAAGCGGTCATGATCGACTCGACCGGGCAGCAGTCGCGCAGGGGTTAGCCGCGCGCCAGCGTAGGCAGACGCGCGTCGGGTCTTTCCCCACTCACCCGACATGCCGTCGTTCAGGTGACGTGCGCCACCACCTTGTCGGCGATGAGGTCGCCAATCGGCAGCGCGGACGTGGCAGCCGGTGACGGCGCGTTGCACACGTGCAGCATCCGCTCCGACTCGTAGATCAGAAAATCGTCGACCATTGTGCCGTCGCGCCGCACCGCTTGGGCACGAATACCAGCAGGCTCGGGCAGCAAGTCGGACACCTGCACTGACGGGCAGTATTTGCGGACCAGATCGAGGTATCCCGGCTTATACAGCGAATTCCATTGTTCAACGGCTCCGGTGCGCACCAACGACTTGGCTAGCCGCCAGAAACCGGGGAACCGGGCGAACTGGGCCGTATCGGCCATGTTCACCGACAGTTTGGGATACCCCTCCCGGGCCCAGCCGAGCACCGCGTTCGGTCCTACGGTTACTCCGCCGTCCATCATCAGCGTCAGGTGCACGCCGAGGAACGGCATCGATGGGTCGGGCACTGGATATATCAGCGTGTCGACCACGTCATTCTTTGACTCAGGCAGTCGGTAGTACTCCCCCCGGAAGGGCACCATCTGGAAGTCGATGTCCATCCCCGCCATCGTGGCCAGACGATCGGCCTGAATCCCGCCACACACCACGAGCTGCCTGGCGTAGACCGGCTCGCGCGACTGGTCGGCGACGCTCAAGTCTATCCGCACCTCGCTGAGAGATTCGGTAATGTCGGTGACCTTCGCTCCTAGCTGGATCTGTGCCCCGGCTGCGGTCAAATTCCGCGCCATAGCCTCGCATACCTGCGTGTAGTCCACGATCCCGCTGGTCGGCGAGAACAGGGCGGCCACTCCGGTCACGTTCGGCTCACGGCGGTGCAACTCTTGGGCGTCGAGACGCTCCAGGGTGAGGCCGTTGGCGGTCGCTCGCTCCAGTAGCGCTTCCATCCGCACGATCTCGGCGTCGTTGGTGGCCACGATCAACTTGCCGGTGTCTCGGTAGGCGATGCCCTGCTCGTCACAGAACTCTCGGGTGCGACGGGCGCCGGCCGCGCACAACTCGGCCTTCAACGAGCCAGGCTTGTAGTACACTCCGGCGTGAATAACCCCGCTGTTATGACCGGTCTGATGCTGGGCCAACGCCTCTTCCTTCTCCACCAACATCAGACTCGCGCCGGGATGCCGCTCCAGCAGTACCTTGGCCGTGGCTAAGCCGACGATTCCCCCACCAATGACAGCAAAATCGTGTGCGGTTTTGTTGCCCGCTGCAGGCGCGCTCATCACGCCTCGAAAGCAGCGTCTTGCTCGGCGCGGAGTCGGTCGGCCAGCCGCCCGTCAGGCACGCTGACGTCGTCGTAGGAAATAGCCTCGTCTTTGGCGACATCGCGAGTCAGCACACAGTCTTGCGCCAGGCCAGCGGGTAGCAACCGCTGCTGATGGGCCAGCAGTGCCTTCTCCGCCTCGCCGTAGTAGGTATAGCCGCCGAGCGCGTCCAACGTCCGCCCCGCCGACAGGTCCGTCTTCGCCACCGTGATCACGTCCACCCGTCGAGGCCCGGGCAACGGCTTTATCGTGGCGTCGCCGAGTAAAACGGCTTTCGCGACGGTGGTGGGCACCTCAAAATGGCAAAGATGGTAAGGAGTGTAGAAGCTGTAGAGTGGGCCTTCGCCGAGTTTGTAGAGGTTGAGGTAGTGCCGCTGCATGGGGTCCTCATGCTCGGCCAAGACGTAGACGCCCGGTCCGGGCTTGGCTCCCACGACGTAGTCGACCGCACCTTCAAGCTCGCGCAACTCTTCGATGTCGTAAGCGGTGGTGAGTTCGTCGACGTGGCCGCGATGATCGCGCTGCAGCATGCCGCGCTGGTGCACCGAGAAGCCGGCGGCGTTGGCAACCAGGGCCTGCTCGACCGAGACCTTGGTGCCGTCGGCGAAGCTGGTGACCATGTGCGGGTCCTGCCCCCACTGGCGTGCGAAGCCCTCCTGGGTGGTGGGGTTGCGGTACGGGTCCTGCAGACCCTTGATGTTTCCGGCGACCAGGGGTCGCAACCCCAGGCTGCGGACGAAGCGGACCAAGTTCATCTCCACGCCCGGCTGGTCGCCGTCGCACCCGGTGTAGACCAGACCCGCTGCCTCGAACCGCTCATTGAGCACCGTGCCAATGGTGGCGTCGACCTCGGCGTTCATCAGCACCAAGTGCTTGCCGCCGTCGAGGGCCGACAAGGCCAGATGGGCACCGAACTCGACGGCACCCGTGCAATCGATCACGGCATCGACCGAAGGGGCGTGCGTGATCGCGGACATCTCGTCGGTGATCGCCACTATGCCGTAGGAGACTGCGGTGTCAACTCCCGAGGACGCAGAGACGTGTCGCACGGCGTCACCGGTGCGACCCGCGAACTCCAAAGCCCGCCTGGCGTGCTCAGGTGAACGGGCGAACACCGCAGCGACCTCCATCCCCGGGACGGTGTTGACGATGTGGTTGATCAGGCCCTTAGCCATGAAGCCTGCGCCGGCGATCGCCACGCGCACCGGCATATCCTGCTCCTGACGACGAGCCAGCAGCGTGTCGGTGATGGTCATGCGATCGGCTTCCCGTCCCAATCCGGGCACGTGCGGTCCTTCTCCGAGATCACGCTGACCTCACGCGGCCAGGTGATCCCGAAGGCGGGGTCATCGAAGCGCTGCGCCTTCTCCGCTCCTGGCGCGTAAGGCCCGGTCACCTGATAGCTCACCACGGTGTTGTCGACCAACGTCTGGTACCCATGCGAAACGTACGGCGGCAGCCACAGCGCACGAAAGTTGTCGGCTGTCAGCTCGACCATAACGTGCTCGCCAAAGGTCAGGCTGTCCTCACGCAGATCCAAGGCAACATCAACGATCGCACCCGCGGTGCAACGGACAAGTTTGCCCTCGGCGTGCGGCGGGAGTTGACGATGCATCCCGCGCAGCGTGCCTGCACTGTGGTTGAAGGACAGGTTGGCTTGGGCCACCATCATGTCCAGTCCCTGCTCCGCAAACTCCTCGGTGCAGAAGGAGCGGGCGAAGAAGCCGCGCTCGTCCCTGCGCTCCTCTAGCTCGATCAGCATGACTCCCTGCACCTGCGTGGGCGTGAACTTCATACCTGAGCCTGCTTCCAGAACAGTTGTGGGTCGACTTGACCGCTGTTGAGCAGGTATTGGATCTGCTTCAGCCGGGTGTGCCCACGCCCGTAAAACGTCTCAGCGTCGAGGTCGATCGAAGAGAACACGTCGTGAAGCTGGCGGGCACCGCGGGTCAGGTCCCAGTCGCATCCGAATCCGAGATCATTCGAGATCTTGTCGAAGTTCACTCGGTAGCTGCGGTTGTCGGCGCTGGGCGACCCGAAGGACAGGGCACAGCCGGGAAACTCTTGCGCCACGGTCTCCGCGATCTGACGCACGGTGTAGTTGTTGTCGTTGCTGCCGACGTTGTAGACCGCTGCGTGGACCTGCTCGACGGGGGAGGCCAGGACCATCCGGATAGCCTTGGCGATGTCCAAGGCGTGCACCATGGGCCGCCAAGGTGAGCCATCGGAGGTCATCGCGATTTCTTTTTCAACCCAGGCCAGCCCGGCGAGGTTGTTGAGCACGATGTCGAAACGCTGCCGAGGCGAGGCTCCGAACGCGGTGGCATTGCGCAGTGCCGTCGGGTGGAAGGAATCGTCGGCCAACTCTTGCAGGTCGGCTTCGGTCAGGGCCTTGCACTCGGCATACGCGGTCTGCGGGTCAATTTGCGACGTCTCATCGACCTCCCCGTCGGCGACGCCATAGACCGAGCAACTGCTCATGTAGACGAAACGACCGACACCGGCTTGTTTTGCCACTTTGGCGACGTGCGCAGAGCCGTTGTGGTTGATGTCGTACGTGATGGGGCCGACCAGGTCACCGGTCGGGTCGTTGGATAACTCGGCCATGGCGACGACCGCGTCCACCCCATCCAGGTCTTCTATCGTCAGGTCCCGCATGTCCTTGATCAGGGTCCGTGGACTGGCGGACAGCCCGTTGTAGAGCCAGCCGTTCTTGTAGTAGCCCGTGTCCAGACCGATCACTTCATGACCATCAGCCATCAGCGTCGGGACCAACAGGCAGCCTAGATATCCCTCGGTCCCCGTAACCAATACGCGCATGTCACCAAACCTTCCACGGCGCTTGGCCGTCATTCCAGAGCTGCTCGAGCAGATTGCGATCGCGCAGCGTGTCCATTGGTTGCCAAAATCCGGTGTGCTTGTAGGCGTTGAGCTGCCCAACGTGCGCCAGCGACCTGAGCGGCTCTTGCTCCCACACCGTGTCGTCCCCCTCGATATGGTCAAACACCGTGGGCTCCAGGACGAAGTAACCCCCGTTGATCCACGCTCCGTCACCCTCCGGTTTTTCGTGAAACCGCTCAATCCGGTTCTCGTTCTCACCCAGCACCAACGCGCCGAACCGTCCGGGCGGCTGAACCGCCAGCATGGTGGCGGCCAGTCCGCTATCGCGGTGCGCCCGCACTTCGGCGCTCACGCTTACGTCACAAACCCCGTCGCCGTATGTCATGCAGAAAGTCTCGTCACCCACGTGCTCACGCACCCGCCGTAGTCGCCCGCCTGTCATGGTGTCGGTGCCTGTGTCCACGAGCGTCACCCGCCACGGTTCACGGTGAGCCGAGTGAAGGGTGATCTCATCGTGCTCGAGATCGACGGTCAAATCGGCCATGCGCCGTCGATAGTTGACGAAATAGTCCTTGATCACCGCCCCCTTATAGCCACAACAGATGACGAAATCATAGATGCCGTGGGCAGCGTACGTCTTCATGATGTGCCACAAGATCGGCATGCCCCCGACCTCTACCATCGGCTTGGGACGAAGCACCGTCTCTTCGCTCAAGCGAGTGCCCAGACCGCCGGCCAAAATCACAGCCTTCATATGCCCCCCTTACGTATAACGCGGAAGGGATATCATAGCCGAATCTTAGCCGCCAGAATGCGACGGTGACCTTGTGGCTCCAGTCAGTAAACAGGCTCATCACAATTGAGCAGTTCGGCGCCGCCTTCGGGGCGCCGAACTGCTCATCTGCGAAGAGCCAGTAAACAGCGGCCCCGTAGAGCCGCTCTGTGGGTAACGGCAGCGTCATACCGTCGTAGCAACACCCTTGGCTGGCGGGGGTTTGGATTAGGAGGACTGGATGGCGAAGCGACGGGCGTTGACGTTTGCGGATCGAATGGAGATCTCGACCGGTTGCAAGGCGGGCTGGACGGTGCGCAGGATCGCCGCGCACTTGGGCCGCTGCCCGTCGGTGATCAGCCGTGAGATCCGCCGCGATCAGTACTTGCGCGCGGGGTATCAGTCAGTGCACGCGGACTGCCAGGCCGAGCGCAGACGTGCCCGCCCGCAGGTCTGCAAGGTCGCGGCCGACCCGGTCTTACAGGCGCGGGTGTGGGCTGATGTGAAGCCAGGACTCCTGACATTGGGGTGGTTTGACGGCGTGTCACCAGCGGTTTTGCCCCGCTT
>JBBQNO010000110.1:0-7653 GCA_038330045.1 Actinomycetales bacterium
ACGTTGCTGTGCTTGGGCATGTCCTGCTCCTTCGCTATGGGGTGAGCGCGCCTACCTTCGACCACCGTGTCGCATGTTGACCCCTCGTCGAGGGCGCCTCATCCGGGTACGTCAGACGCTAGAAGCCGGGACCGACATACCTCAGCCATCACCGCAATATGTGGATGACTGTGGGTCGCCCCAGCACCTGTGTACGAGCATAATCGCAAGTGTGTTCGATGAGCGACGACACGCCCACACACCCCGAGAACACTGAGCCGGCCACTCCCCGCTGGCGCCGTCTACAGGTTTACGTCGCGTCGGGGCAGGGCAATACACTAGGCCGCTGGCTCACCCCCCAACTGTTTCAGGAATGCCTCACCATGTCTTTACTCGTCCAAAAGTACGGCGGCTCATCAGTCTCCGACGTTGAGGCCATCTCGCGGGTCGCGAAGCGCGTTGTCGACACTAAACGCGCTGGTCATGACGTTGCCGTCGTGGTTTCAGCGATGGGCGATACCACCGATGAGCTTCTCGATCTGGCCAAAGCCGTCAGCCCCGGCCCGCCGCCAGAGCGCGAAATGGACATGCTGCTCACTGCTGGCGAGCGCATTTCGATGGCGCTGCTGGCCATGGCCATCGAGACCCTCGGCGAGCGCGCGTATTCCTTCACCGGCGACCAGGCCGGCATGCGCACCGACGGTTCCCACGGCCGAGCACGCTTGCTCAACGTCACCCCGGACCGGGTTCAGGCCACGCTGGCGCAGGGCGCGATTGCCATCGTCGCCGGGTTCCAAGGTGTCTCCGAGGACGACAACATCACCACGTTGGGTCGCGGCGGCTCAGACACCACGGCAGTCGCACTGGCGGCGGCCCTTAAAGCCGACGTGTGCGAGATCTATACCGACGTCGACGGCATCTACACCGCAGACCCACGGATCGTCCCCGCCGCCAGCCGGGTTAAACGCCTCACGATCGAAGAGACACTCGAAATGGCTGCCCACGGCGCCAAAATTTTGCACCTGCGTGCCGTCGAGTACGCGCGACGTTTCCACGTGCCGATCCACGTCCGGTCGTCCTTTTCTGATCAAGAGGGCACCTGGATCTTGGTCGGCCGACCACTCACCGCCGATCAGGAGGACGACATGGAAGAACCCCTCATCTCCGGGATCGCCCACGAGCAATCGCTGGGCAAGATCACCGCTGTCGGCATACCGGACGTCCCAGGAGCCGCCGCCGCCGTGGTGGGTGCCGTTGCCGCGATCGGGGTCTCGATCGACATGATCGTGCAAAACGTGTCGACCTCTTCGGAGCGATCCGACATCTCCTTCACGTTGCCCGAAGAGGACGGCGAGCGCGCCATGGCCGCCATCGGTGCCATCCAAACCAATCTTGGAATTGCCGACCTGTTGTACACCTCGCACATCGGCAAGCTATCCCTGATCGGGGCTGGGTTGCGCTCCAACCCCACCGTCGCCCAGCGGCTCTTCGAAGCCCTCGCAGGAGCGGGCGTCAACATCGAGATGATCTCCACCAGCGAGATTCGCATCTCAGTCATTACGGACCAGAAGCTTCTTCCAGAGGCCGTGCGCGCCGTGCACACTGCCTTCAACCTCGACGCCGACGACGATGCCGTGGTCTACGGCGGATCGGGACGATGAGCGTGTCTGTAGGGATCACCGTTGCGGTAGTGGGCGCCACCGGTCAGGTCGGTGCCGTCATGCGCACCCTCTTGGCCGAGCGCGACGTCGAGATCAAGAGCGTTCGATACTTCGCCTCCGCACGTAGCGCCGGGACAGAACTAAGTTGGGAAGGCCGCTGGGACAACCAGCCGTATGGCGGCACCCCACGTGAGATAGTCGTCGAGGACCTCGGCGATCGAAGCATCGACCTCTCCGGTATTGACGTGGCGGTGTTTTCCGCCGGTGGCGGCACCTCCAAAGAGCACGCGCCTCGCTTTGCCGAGGCTGGCGCCATCGTGGTCGACAACTCTTCAGCGTGGCGCATGGATGATCGAGTGCCGCTCGTGGTGAGCGAGGTCAACCCGGAGGCCCTGGACGACGCGCAGGGCACCCACGGCATCGGCATCGTGGCCAACCCCAACTGCACGACAATGGCGGCCATGCCCGCGATGAAGGCTCTCCACGACGTGGCTGGGTTGCAGCGCCTCGTCGTGTCGACATACCAGGCTGTCTCCGGCTCTGGCGTTGCTGGCGTTGCTGAACTGGCTAACCAGGCTCGAGCCGTAGTGGCGGGTGACATGGAGTCGCTGGCCCACAGCAGCGCCGGGGTCGACGTCCCCGAACCGAGCGTCTACACAGACCCGATCGCCTTCAACGTCATCCCGTATGCCGGCGATCTCGTCGACGATGGATCGCTGGAGACCGCCGAAGAGCAGAAACTGCGCTTTGAGTCGCGCAAGATCCTGGGGCTGCCGGATCTCGCCGTGGCGGGGACGTGCGTGCGAGTCCCGGTCTTTAGCGGTCACAGCCTTGCGGTCCACGCAGAGTTCGCCGAGCCGATCAGCGCAGAACAGGCCAAGATCATCTTGGCCAGCGCGCCTGGAGTCGTGCTGACGGACATCCCGACCCCATTCAAAGGTGCTGGCCAAGATCTCACCTACGTGGGCCGCATTCGTCAGGATCAGTCGGTCCCGGCCGGTCGTGGGTTGGTGATGTTCATCGTGGGCGACAACTTGCGTAAAGGCGCTGCCCTCAACGCCGTCCAAATTGTGGAGGCGCTGATCAGCCGGGGCACACTCACCGCCTAGCGATAGAACCGCTTGCCAGGCTCCTTGATAGCTCGATCAAAGTCTCGGCGGCACGCCGCAAGTCACACTGCTGACGCACGCGTCCGGTGACCGGAGATGCCACACCGATGCGGATGCCGCAAATGACCATCCTCGTCCTCCCCTCCGGTCACACAGTCCCCAGAAGAAAGCGACGACGCCGACGAATACTAGTGGGACGTGGAGACGGTCGTCGGTCTCCTCCTCCGTGACCCCGACAAAGAGCGCTATCGTCAGCGACGCGGTGCGCAGAAGGGGAAGATCGGGCCCTGCCCGATCAATGCTCAGCATGAATTTGTCCTGAGCGTCGAGCCACCAACGCTGCGCGGCCTTCGACAGCAGGGCCACCCGCCAGGTTGAGGGACGCCACAGCGTGAGAGCAGCCCTCACGTCTTGCGATAATCCTGCCCAGTCCATTACTCCGTCGTCGTTCTCGTCGAAATCGACAAGGGCTAGGAGCGCGAGAGCAAGGACGCCCAGCCCCAAGGCTCTCAGCCTCAGCCTCAGGCCCCAGTGCTGCATACACACGCCGTGCCAGAACGTCACGCTCAGCTGTGGCCTGGGCTGTCGTCATGGCCGGCGCCGGTCGGCGGGAAACCGCCGCTCTTCTGGGATCTGCAAGTCCTCACACAGCGCCAACCACACGTGGAGCACGGGCTCACCCGCTTCGATGGCGTCGACGGCGGTTTTGTCCCCCATGGCATGAATCGCGTGGCCGCCCGCAATGGAGCGTCCGTATGGCCCCCCGAACTCTTGTTCCATGAGCGCCCAGAACTCACTCAGCCTCATGGCCGCAGAGGCTACGTGATCGCAGGCGAGCGCGCCCACTCCGGATAGGCCGCCCATGCAGGCGGGTCGGCAGTCACACACCGACTCCCGCGATCAATACCGACGCCGGCGAACGATTGGATGGCCACGTTTGTCGCCACGGTGGGCGACGCCTACGAGCGCAGTGGAGCCGATGTCGTCATCGTGGACAATTATGACGAGGCGGGAGCGATAGTGCATCACCGTCCCGACATCGCCATGGTCAGCCCGCACAACAGTGTGTATGACGAAGGCCGCCGTCGCCTTCTGCTGAGCTCGCGGTCACGGTCGGTTTTGACGAAGCGGACCTCAAGTTTGGTGACGCCCTCTGGACCACCCTTTGGTACCTCAACGAGCGAGACAGATCGGTACGGTACTCAATCACGGTCAGGTCAGTCCGGATCACGTTGCCTCGGCGATCTGCTTGATCCTGGCCAGGGTTTGCGGGATGTCGTGCGCCGCCCGCTGTGTCCGAGTTTCGATAGCCGTGGCAGCTTGGTCGCCGTATTGATTGGCGAAGTGCTCCAGACCGGCCGGCAAAAAGGTCCACGTCTCGGTCAGTTCGGTGCCGTTCTCGAAGGCGCGCAGATCGTAGGACCAGCGCACAAAACCGTCGCCGACTTCCCAGCCAAACCGGACACCCGGATCGGCCACAATAATGGTCGATGTCGTCTGCCAGCTCCTCGACGAGGCCTCGTTGTATCCGGTAAATGTTGCGCCGACTCCGCGTCGATCCGGGTCGTCCCACTCACACCCCACACACGTCGGGCTCCACTCTCCCGTCCGCCCGATGTCACTGATCAGTTCGTATACCGCCTGCGCCGAAGCATGCACGGTCACCGAATCGCTGTGGGTCCTCTGCTGCATACGGCTCAGACTAGCCAGGCTCCTCACTGTTGAAGGTGGTGCCTCGGACGCACCGAGGTGCCTCACATAAGAGTGAGCGCGTGGGTTGTGCTGGTGCCTCACACATTTTGAGCGCGTGGGGGCTTGCGTCATTTTGTGTGGGTCAACCGGTTGATTGACGGTTTCAAGGATGTCATGTCGAGTCCGCGAGCGGCTGTTAGGGCTTGGGTCTTGGCTTGTGCTAGGTCCATGAGGTTCATCTGTAAGGCGGTGATCTGGCGGGTTAGGTCGGCCGGGTTGATGCCCTCGATGCGTCTGGCCGCGGTAGCGAGCTGGTCCTCGTTGAGGACGTCGCAGGTTTGTACGCGCTGCCACGGGGTGGCTGGGGCGTCGTAGGTCCGCCGGCGCCGCCCATCGCCACCGGTGGTGTATCCGGTGGGCTTCTTCGTTGGTGTGAAGAAGTTCAGCCGGAGCGAGACCAGCGACCACAACTCGTTCAACACGTCGAGCTCGGTCGGCGTGTCGTAGCGCCAGTAGAAGACGTGCTTGCCCGCGACGTGGTTGTTCTTGGACTCCACGGTGGCCTGGTCGTTCTTTTTGTACGGCCGCGAGCGGGTCTGGTCGATGTCGCGGGCTTGGAGCCAGGCGGCGACGTCGTGGTTGATGAACTCGCTGCCGTTGTCAGAGGCGAATAGGGCCATGGGGAACGGGAACCTGCCCTGCAGTGCTGCGATGGCGTCGATGATCCACGTGCGGGCGTTGTTGCGGATCGAGGTGTTCTCGGTCCACCCGGTGTGGATGTCGGTCATCGTCAATGTGCGGGCGAACTCCCCGATCAGGGTGGGCCCGCAGTGAGCAACAGTGTCGGCCTCGATGACGCCCGGGGCATCTGGTGCCTCGTCGGTGCACCTGCGGATCGTGATCGAGTTACGCAGCAGCGCGGCGGGCTTGGTCGTCGAGATGCCCTTGATGGACAGTCGACACCGAGCCGGGGCCAGGTATCGGTCGATCGTTGCCGCGCTCATCGCCGCCAGCTCGGCCTGGGCCCCGGTCGTGGCGAACGGCACATCCAGGTCCCCCGCGGCGCGCAGCAGCGGCAGCCACGAGTCAGCCATAACCAGCAGGTACTTCCCGCACGGCATGCCCATCAGGGTCCACACGTGCTCCAGCAGAGCCCGTGAATCATCACTGTAGGTACGAGCCTTGAGCCTGCGCCGATCGACCTGCTCTTTCGGCGCCACAAGGTCAGGGCCCGTGAGCATCCGCCGGGCGGTGGACCGGCCCATCCCCGTGGTGGCCATCACCTCCGCCAAGATCCGGCCCTTATCCCTCTTCGAGGCCCGCGCATACGCGCGGCGCAACTTGTTTCCTCACCTGTCGTCGTGCAGCCATATCGATCTTGCCTTCCATACCAGGCAAGCCTGCCCCGACCGGGGAGCGTTCGCGCCCAAAGTACGTGAGGCACCAACCACCACCACGCGCTCAAAGTGCGCGAGGCACGTCGCGCACTGTGTCGGTGCTCAGTGAGAGGATATTGTGAGCAGAGGCCGCAGGGCCCGACCGTTCAGTGGCAGACCCGAACGGTGCGAGACGATGAAGGCAAACGAAACGGAGTGCGGCGATGAGCGGTCAACCCACGTTGAAGTGGTGGCAGAAGGCCCTCGTGGCTCTCAAGATCTGGCGCCCACCGCACCGCACCATGCATCACGAGGTCCGTGACATGCCGCGCCCCGAAGCGCCGCCCGTGACTGGCGCATACGGCAACACCGTCGTTCAGGACGGTTCGACGCGCCGCGTGCCGCAACGTGGGGATAGCTGACACTGAGCGACGTCCTCAAGCGCTTTTCGACGCCGACCCAAGCCTGGTTCTCGGCGTCGTTTGCTGGGCCTACGACGGCGCAGGTTGGGGCCTGGGATGCGATTAGCCAGGGTCAGCACACACTGGTCGTTGCGCCCACCGGCTCCGGTAAGACGCTCTCGGCGTTCCTGTGGGCCATCGACCGGCTGTGGGCTTTGCCCCGTGAGCCCGACACTCCTCGGTGTCGGGTGCTTTACGTCTCGCCGCTCAAGGCCCTTGCCGTCGACGTCGAGCGCAACCTGCGTTCGCCGCTGGTCGGCATACGCCATGCGGCGCACCGCCTCGGTCGGCCGGTCGATGATCTTTCGGTGGCGATTCGCTCCGGCGACACCCCGGCGGCTGAGCGCCGGGCTTTTGCAAAGCATGGGGCCGACGTCCTTATCACCACCCCAGAGTCGCTCTTCCTGCTGCTGACGTCGGCCGCTCGATCCGCCCTGGCCGGGGTGGAGACGGTGATCATTGACGAAGTGCACGCCGTGGCGGGCACCAAGCGTGGAGCACACCTCGCAGTCACCCTCGACCGTCTCGACCACCAGCTTGCCCAGCCCGCGCAGCGGATCGGCTTGTCGGCCACGGTGCGGCCGGTCGAGGAGGTGGGCCGCTACCTCGCGGGTGGTCGCCCGGTGACCACTGTCCAGCCACCGTCGGAAAAGTTATGGGACCTGAGCGTCAACGTTCCCGTCGCCGACATGACTGACCCCGGCTTTGTAGAGCACACCGAAGACCAGGTCCCACCCGCCTCCCCACTGGCCCCCGACCCAGTCACTGCGGGGTCCTCCTCTGCGACCAAAGGTCTCGGCGACACTAGGACCGACGAAGATGGCGATGACGGCTTCGCCACCGGAACGGGCCCAGTCTTGCCCGACCTCGATGGCGGCGAAGACTTCTGGAGCCCCCCGCCGACTGATCCCACCGAACGGGCCTCGATCTGGCCGCACGTCGAACGCACCGTGGTCGACCTCGTCGCAGACCAGACCTCGACGCTCGTTTTTGCCAACTCCCGCCGCCTCGCTGAGCGGCTGACGTCGCGGCTTAACGAGATCTGGGCTGATCGCACCGATGCTGAAGACTCCGACTCTCAGAATCAGACACCACCGGATCAAGGACACCCGCCAGCGCAGGTCATGGCCCAGTCCGGCACCTCTCACGGTGCCGCCCCCGTGCTCGCCCGAGCCCACCACGGTTCGGTCAGCAAGGAGCATCGCGCCGAGATCGAAGACGCGCTCAAGTCGGGCCGCCTGCCCGCGGTGGTGGCCACGAGTTCACTGGAACTCGGGATCGACATGGGAGCGGTCGATTTAGTCGTCCAGATCGAGTCCCCACCGAGTGTGGCCAGCGGGTTGCAGCGGGTGGGTCGCGCCGGGCACCAGGTGGG
>JBBQNO010000111.1:0-7597 GCA_038330045.1 Actinomycetales bacterium
CAGCCGGCGGGCGTGGCCGTTGCCGGTCTTGGTGATCGACCCCTGAGACCTGGACGCCCCGGAGGAATGCTCACTGGGCACCAGCCCGACGAAGGACCCGATGGTGTTGCCATCGAAACGGTCCCAGTCACCGATCTCCACGGCTAACGCGAACCCGGTCAGGGTCGCAACCCCCCGCAAACAGCCCAGGCGGGCCACCACGGCCGTGAACTCACTGTCGGCGGCCATGGCCGTGATCTCTTGGTCCAGCCGGTTGCGGCGGGCCAGGGTGGTCAGCGCGGCGTCATAGTCGGATTCGAACGCCACCCTGGTGCCCGGGCCGCACAGTTGGTCCCGACCGACCTGGCGCAGCCACACGTCGTGCGCCCCGGTCCACGCGCTACCGCCGGTGTACACCTGCCCGTGGCGCAGCAACAGTTTCGATAGCCGGTGCCGGGCCCGCATCAGATCGCCGCGGCAGACCTCCCGGGACCGGACCAGGTCCCGCGCGGCCTCCTGACCCTCGCTGGGCACGGCCACGGGGGTGACCTCATCCAGGCGCAACAACTTGGCCAGGTGCACCGCATCCTTCGCGTCCGTCTTCACCCGGTCACCACTGGGTCGCTGCAACTTGGAGGGGGCAGCGACCACACACCGCACACCGGCCTGGTTCAACACCCGGCACAAGCCGAACCCGGTCGGCCCAGCCTCATAGGCCACCGCGACAGGCCCCGGCAGGTCGCTGACCCACGCCCTGATCTGCTCATACGAAGGAGTCAGTTTCGTCTGCTTTAACTCACCCGTGACGCTATCGATCGCCGCTGCCGCGACTGACCGTGCGTGCACATCGAGTCCTACACTCGTACGCTCTGTAAACACCGGAGCCTCCCACAACTGTCGGATAGGCCAAGCAGGACGCCCCTACTCGGTAACCCACGACCATGTGTGAGTGAGGCTCCGGCCCGCAACCCCCCGGACAACCCGAGTGGTCACTCCATACCGTCTAGCGCGGCCGGCTTCTGAAATCGACACTGCGTAGCGCATTCGGCAGATACTTCTTGTTCAAGAATCACTCGACTTCGGCGGTTCGGCCTGGGCGGATGGGCATGACGGAACGCCGGGGCCGGGGTTGTTTGAAAGCAGTTGACCCTGCCATGGACAGGACTGATTCGCGAAGGTCAGTCGGTCGCCCTAGGGGGCATTGATAGAGTTTGGTCTATGGGTGAACCTGAAGGGTTTGGTGCCGCGCCAGACTCCCCACTAGCGAGTAGGGCGTCGGGTTCGCTCACGCCTGAGCATGCTGTCATGTTGGCGAGGTCGCTGAAGGTGTTGGCTAATAGCACCCGTCTGCAGTTGCTCAGCGTGTTGCTCTCACAGTTGGACGGTAAGGCCAGTGTCGGAACTCTGACGGAGGCTGTGGGCTTGCGCCAGCCCACGGTCACTCATCACTTGGGCTTGTTGTTTGAAGCGGGTCTTTTGGAGCGCGAGCCGCGGGGGCGCCAAGTGATGTATTCCGTGCACCCGGACATCCGGGACACGATCAGTGACCTGATTGGTTGAGGTTGGATTCCTGCTGTGGTTAGCAATATCCCCCTCGGCTCTGATGATGCTCAGCAACGTGTCCTTCAGCTAGAGGCTTTGACAGACCCAGTGTCGCTGCTTGTCCTGAGTCACCTCGCCCAGTCGGTGCAACACACTGCCGACGCCCAGGAATTGGCTGTGGTCTTGGACCAGTCTGACTTCGCGATGTCCGCTCGTTTGACTCATCTAAGGGAAGTCGGCCTCGTTGCCGCCACTGTAGGTGCCACTGATGAGCGAGTGACTTTGTCCGTCGAGGCGTGGGAGCGGTTCCGCAGGCTCATCGCGCCGCGGATGGACCGTGATCACAAGCCGGTGGGTGTCCCAAGGTTTGAGCCTGAGGTCGATTGGGGTGCTTACCCGACTGTGGTGCACCGAATTGCCCAACAGTTGGCTCACCGCTTCAGGACTACCTTTTCCCGCCATACGGTCGAGCGGTATGTCGCCGACAGTTATGACGAGTTGGCTGATCGTTCTCTTGTACAAACCCACTTGCCGATGTTGACCAACAGGCTCACGACCGACCGACTAGGTGATCTCGCCGCTGCGCGTGGGCTAAGCCTTAGGGCTGTCCCAGAGGTTTTCTTCGTTTGCGTACGGAACTCGGGACGATCCCAGCTCGCCACAGCCATCCTGCGTCATCTCGCCGGGGAACTGGTCTCGGTCAGCAGTGCTGGAACCCTGCCCGCGGCGGCTGTGGAGGCCTCGGTTCTACAGGTGCTGGATGAGGCGAATGTGCACGAAGAGCTGCAGGCCCCCAAGAAGTTGAACCGTCAGGCGATCCTCGCCGCTGATGTCGTCGTGACGATGGGGTGCGGAGATGCTTGTCCCATCGTTCCTGGCCGACGTTACTTCGACTGGCCGATAGCGGACCCGGCGGGCAAGCCCGTGGGGGAGGTTCGCCAGATCCGTGACGAGATCTGGCAGCGGGTCGAGGGTCTTCTCAGTGATCTGGGCATCGACTCGCCGCCGTCAAACCCTTAGCCGGTACCCGACCCCGCGCACGTTCTCCACGAGGCCTGTGCCACCCAGGACGGGCGTGAGGTGGGTCCTGAGCCGGGTCACGAGTTTTCGGGTGCGTTGCGCTTCCTGAGGACCGGCAAAGCCGAGATAATCGGCAAGGTCGTGCAGGCGCACCACCGCGGGCCAAGCAATCGCCAGGTGGTGCAGGCAGGCGAACTGCAGGCTAGGCAGTTGGACGCGAACCCCGTCGGATCCGGCGACTGTCAACCTGCCCGGGTCAACGGTGAACTCCCCCATCACGATGGCATGGGGCGGGTGGGAGGTGTCAGCGCTTCCGAGCCGAAGGACTGCGGCTGCCAGCACAGATTCGTCGAACGGGGCAGAAATGAGCCCGGAGCACCCGACCTCGATGCCTCTGGTGGCAGTCTCGGCCGCCCCGCTTTCGGATGTGAGGGCTAGGAGCACTGGAACGTCACACCAGGCCATGACGCTCACGACCACAGGGACCGGGTCCGGGTCCAGATCGGTGGGGAGCACGAGCCCGGCAACGCTGGTACCCCGCCCGATCATAAGCAGAGCGGTGTAAGCATCCGATACCCAGGCGACCTCGATGTGCTTTGCCCTGAGGGGGCCCGAGCTGCTCCTTGGGCGTAGACCCGGGGACTCGACCAGCAACACGCGTGGCGGCCATATTGCTTCGGGCAGGGCTAGCCGATTCGAGGCCACCAGTCAGCCAAAGCGGCCCGAGATGTAGTCCTCGGTACGCTGGTCGCGGGGATTCTCGAAGATCTGGGATGTTGTGTCGTACTCCACGAGTAGGCCGGTGCGGTTGCCGGTGGTCTCGTCGGGTTTGGCGGTGAAGAAGGCTGTGCGGTCCGAGACACGTGCAGCCTGTTGCATGTTGTGGGTCACGATGATCATCGCGTACTCCTGCCGGAGCTCGGCCATGAGGTCCTCGATCGCGCTGGTGGCGATGGGGTCCAAGGCGGAACAGGGCTCGTCCATGAGGATGACGTCGGGCTGGGTGGCGATCGCGCGGGCGATGCACAGGCGCTGCTGCTGCCCGCCGGAGAGGCTGTAGCCGGACTCCTTGAGCTTGTCCTTCACCTCGTCCCACAGGGCGGCGCTGCGCAGGCACTGCTCGACGTGGTCGTCCATGCTCGGCACCTTCATCCCAATCGCTCGGGGGCCATAGGCGACGTTGTCGTAGATCGACTTGGGGAACGGGTTGGGCTTCTGGAAGACCATGCCGATACGGCGACGGACCTCGATCGGGTCGACTTTGGACGCGTAGATGTTCTGGTCGTGGTACCGCACCTCGCCTTCGACACGGGCGGAGGTAATCAGGTCGTTCATCCGGTTCAGGCAGCGCAGGACCGTGCTCTTGCCGCAGCCCGAGGGCCCGATCAATGCGGTGATCTCGTTACGACCAAATTTCAGGTCAACGTCGTGGACGGCGTGAAAGTTGCCGTAGAACACGTTGAGGCCTACGGCCTCCATGACCGCAAACGGCATGTCAGGCAGTTCCCGGCTTGGGGTCGCGGGGGTCTGCGAGGAGGTGGACACGGGGTCTCCTGTGCTTTTCGTAGTGGTCACGGTCACCATTCCTGTGTGTATCGGTTCCGGATCCAGATCGCGAGAGAGTTCATCGTCACGAGCACGGCCATCAGAACTATGATTCCGGCCGCCGCCAGGATGCGGAACTCCTCCTGGGGTCGGGTGGCCCACGCGAAGATCTGGGTAGGCAAAGTGGTGAAGGCGCCCTGGAACATCCCGTCCGGGTTATACGTGACGAACACGGTGGCCCCGACGAGCAGCAGCGGGGCGGTCTCGCCGATGGCCCGGGACAGCGCCAGGATGGTGCCGGTCATAATGCCGGGGATGGAGGAGGGCAGGACCTGGCTCCAGATGGTCTTCCACTTGGTCGCACCCAGGGCCATCGAGGCCTCCCGGATCGAGCCCGGCACCGCGCGGATCGCCTCTCGGGTGGTCAGGATCACGGTGGGCAGCACCAGCAGCGACAGGGTGAGCGCCCCGGCGTACGCGACGAAGCCGAGGTCCAGAGGGCCCCGGGCGATGAAGGCCAGGCCCAGGATGCCGAACACGATGGAGGGCACGGCCGCCAGGTTCTGGATGTTCAACTCGATGAGCCGGACGTACCACTTGTTCTTGTCGGCGAACTCCTCGAGGTAGAGCGCTGCGCTGACGCCCAGCGGCACCACGGTCACGGCGACGCCGAACATCACGTAGATGGTTCCGAAGATGGCGGACTGCATGCCCGAGGTCTCGAGGTCGAGCGAGGAGGGCATGTTGCGGACGAGGTTGAGGTCGAGGCGGGGCAGTCCCTGGACGAAGGCTAAGACCACGACCGCGAGCAGGGTTACCACAGCGATGAAGATACTGGCCAACAGGAGGGTAGTGAACACAACGCCTTTCCACTTCCCGCCGCGGGCGCTGCCGTCGAGCTGGCTGATGGTGACCTGGCGAGCCGTCTGGCCGGCGACCTCGTTGCGTTGCGCGGTCCTCATTCGTAGGCCTCCCGGTAGCGGCGGACCAGCGCAATGCTGACCATGTTGAGGATGAGGGTGCTCACGAAGAGCAGTGAGCCGACCGCGAACACTGTGTAGTAGGTGATCGTCCCGACCGCGATGTCGCCGGTGGAGGCCTGCCCGATGAACGCGGTCATGGTCTGCACCGACTCGTTCGGCAGGAACGACAGGTTCGGGGTGGCGCCCGCAGCGATGAGCACGATCATCGTCTCCCCGATCGCCCGGGAGACCCCGAGGATGAAGGAGGCGACGATGCCCGACAGCGCGGCGGGGACAACCACCTTCGTAGCCACCTGCATCCGGGTGCTGCCGATGCCGTACGCCGCCTCACGCAGACCCTGAGGCACCGCGCTCATCGAGTCCTGCGACACCGAGGCCACCGTGGGGATGATCATGATACCCATAACGAGTCCGGCCGAGGCCGCAGAGAAGATGCCTGGCGGGTCGCCCAGGGCACCCGGTAGGAAGGTCGGCCAGTACTCCCGGATCAAGGGGGTGACGAAAGTCAGCGCGAAGAAGCCATACGCCACAGTCGGCACCCCCTCCAGGACTTCCAAGACCGGTTTGAGGATGCGCTTGGCCCGGTGGCTGGCGTACTCGCTGAGGTAGATCGCTGCCCCTAGGCCGCATGGCAAAGCTATGAGCAGGGCGTAGAACGTGACGTTCAGCGTCCCGCTGACGATGCGAAGGACCCCGAACTCCGGTGGCTCGAAGGAGGGGGCCCAGGCGTCGGTGGAGAAGAACCGTCCCGGTGAGACAAGCCGGAAGAACTCGACGGTGGGCGCGGCGAGGGCAAAGACGATACCCACCGTCACGAGGACCGAGAAGGCCGCGCACAGGAACAGCCAGCCGACGATTATTTTCTCTCCCCACCGCGGGCTGCTCGCGGTCAGGTCTATGCGACGCGGCGTGCCGGTCGCGGGCGCTGCTGTGCTCATGAACTCTCTCGGTCCTCGTGTTGGTGTCGGGGGTTGGGAAGGGCGCGTGCGTCAGCCGATGAGCTCGGCGACCTTGGCCCGGGCCTCCTCCTTCTGCTCCTCGGTGAGCGCGATGAAGGTAGCCGCCTCGGCGATCGCGTCGCTGTTCTCGATGTAGAAGTCAACGAAGGCCTCGACTTCTGGGCGCTCCAGGGCCTCACCAGAGGGGTAGATGAACAACTGGCGACCCAGCGGGTTGTAGTCACCGGCCTGCACCGTCTCCTCAGACGGCGCGACGCACTCGCCGGCCTCGTTCTCGACCTCGAGGGTCTTCACCTGGTCGCCAGCCTCGACGACGAACGACAGCGGGATGAACGCCATGGCGCCGACGTTGCCGGAGACCCCGGTGACCGCGGCGTTGTCGTCCTCGCCGATGTTGTTGTAGTCGGTGCGGATGACACCCTCCTCACCGTTGATGGCCTCGGTGAAGTAATCGAACGTGCCCGAGTCGCTGCCCGGGCCGTAGAGCGGGAGCTCCTGGTCGGGGAAATCCGGGTTCACCTCGGACCAGTTGGACACGGTGGAGTCACGGGTCCAGATGGCCGACAGCTCGTCGACGGTGAGGCAGGTCGCCCAGTCGTTCTCGGGGTTCACCGCGATGGCAATACCGTCGTTGGCCACGCCGATCTCGTCGTACTCGATGCCGGCCTCTTCACAGGCCGCGACCTCCTCCTCGCTGATCGGGCGGGAGGCGTTGGAGATGTCGGTCTCGCCATTGCAGAACTTCTCGAAGCCGCCGCCGGTGCCCGACGTTCCGACGGACACCCGCACGTCGGGGTTCTCCTCCATGAACAGTTCTGCGGCCGGCTCGGTAAGGGGGGCCACCGTCGAGGACCCGTCGATGGCAATGGTGCCGCTCATGCCTCCTTCGGAGTCCCCGCCGCCGCCGGCGGCGGCTTCGTTGGGGTTGTCCGCGGAGTCGTCCCCGCCACCGCACGCCGCCAGTGCCAGCGCCAGCACAGACACGGCGGAGACGCGAGCAAGGGTCAAGTGTCGAAGAGACATGTAAGGTCCTTTCATCAGGGGGTGCGGTGGTGGACACCACAACTGACGCGCGTCAGCAGAACTTATAGAAGTCTCTCTATATGAACAGATGCTTAACGGGACGGGTCTAAGGTCAGACACATAGACGACGATCAATAATTCTTAACGGGCTCGACGTGAGCGTCATCTCTGAGCCCACCGACACCGACACCGACACCGACTGGCAGGACACGGGCCATAGAACAGGACGCGACGATCCAAGCGGTCAGGTAGAGGAGGGCCTGACAGGCGGTCGTTCGTGGACGCCCGGAACTGTTAAACATTTGGAATCTGAATAGATTCCTGTCAATATAGGTGTATGTCTATGCAAGAGGGGTGGGTGTTGCGCCCGTGCAGTGCTGTCTTCCGTTAGGTCGAGAGCCGTTGACGACGGATTGGGCAGGGGACTTGGCCCGGATGTTCAAGGCGCTTGGGGATCCGGTGCGGTTGCGGTTGTTGAGCATCGTGGCTTCCCAGCCCGGGGGTGAGGCGTGTGTGTGCGATCTGACTGAGGCCTTCGACCTGTCG
>JBBQNO010000112.1:0-7480 GCA_038330045.1 Actinomycetales bacterium
GGTGCTCGTTCGGGTGAGCACCACTGGCCCGTCCGTGAGGCTGCCAGCGGAGACGGCGTCCGCGAAAACATCTCCTCGGGCCAGATACACGGTGCTGGGGTTGCCGAACGCGCGGGAGGCGATCAGGGTCGCGGTCTCGTACCGGTTGGTGCCGCTGACACTGTTGGTGACGGGGGTTCGTAGCGGGTTGCCGCCGAGTTGGACAACATTGCTGGCCCCGAGTCGTTCGATCTCGTCTCGAACTTCTTGGGACGGTCCGACCCTGCCGTTGACCAACAAGATGGGGCCATCAGTCAGGGCCCCACCGGCGACCGCGTCTGGGGAACCTTGACCGTCGGTGCCCTTAGATTCTGTGACGTAAACGGTCCTTGAGGTCGGGAAGGCGTACTCGCTGATCGCGGCGGACGTTGCTTCACGGTTGCGACCTGAGAGACGTTCGTATTGCCTGCCCCGGGAGGCAAGGCGTGCGACGGTGTCGCTGACAGCCGTCCGGCCACCGAGCACGATGACGGGTTTGTTCCCTAGCCGGCTGATCTCAGCGTCAACGTCTGGGGGCAGAGTGTCGGTTCGGGTCAGCAGGATGGGGCCGCCGCGCAAGGTGCCCGCCGACAGTGCGTCGGCAAGGACATCGCCCCTGGCCAGGTAGATGACCTCGGTGTTCGCGGAGTTCCACGCCGACTCCGATACCGACACCGACGTGCCATACCGGTTCGTCCCTTCGAGGCGATCGGTTTGCGTGGCTGAGGCCACGGTTGACTGGGTCCCGCTCAACAGGATTGCGCTGAGCACCCCGATCGCCAGACGGCGCATGCGTGTTCCCCTCATTGGTGGTAATCGACTGCGGCTAGATTAGCCGCCATGAACGATGCAGCCACGGAAGACGTCGGTAGTGACACCACGTCCTTCACCACTCCACCAGGTGGGGTCATGACCAAAGAAGTCGGTGCGATCACGGGCCATGTCGAAGTCTGGACCCACGGCGCCACCGCCAAAATCCGGTACGCGGAAGCTGACGACGTCTACACCGTCGTGGGCGACCTACGATCAATGACTCTCGACGAGGTGTCACAAGCCCTTCAATTCGACCCGGGCTCAGGTAGCGACGGGAACGCCAAACCGGTCAACCTCGACACCCAACGCCAGATCATGTACGGCCACTAAACCACCACTCCGTCAGGCTCTGGAGCCGTCCTCCCATCGGCGGCGTGGAGGGAACTAGCCCCAGACACGTCGCCCAATCATTTCAATGGCGTCCCTTCAAAGCGCGAGGGAACTAGGGATCAACCCAATAGCCCTGCCCTTGCACACATCTGGACCTGGGCTTCTGGGGTACACCCGCCCCCCACATCTGTTACTAAATGCCTGACCACCCTGAGTAACGTGCATCTGGGGTCTAGACCCACATTTTCGGAGCCGGTTCCGAAGGTCCTGGCTGATGCCCCTGCAGGCTGCTCATTGCCCATCCTTATCGAGAAGGCGAGATAGCACGGCTCTCCTGCGCAAATTGCCGTCCGAAACTGCCGCTCTCGTCAAGTTGCGGACGCGTGAGTGTGCCAGTCTGAAGTGGCCCCACCGTCGGCATGCACGTCATGACAACGGAGTCACCGAGGTGGCTACGCGTCTCATTTGGGGGTCCCGTACCGGTGCCGGGCCGCTCCGCCGAGCTGGCGAGTACGTGGCCGACCATCACACACCTCACACATCACCACGCCGTCCATGGCCTGCCCTTCACACATCCAGACTGGTGTCGGCAATTGGTGAGCGAGGTGCTGGACCGCGAAGTCAATCCGGTAGCAGACGGTGAGTGATGAACGATGACGCGACGCTGGAATCCGTGGCGTGGCGCGGGGGTTCAAGGGACGCACCGCGTGCATATATACCCCTGAGGGGTATATTGACGGTATGGGTAGCCACGTGGAAGACGAGCGGGAGTCAACGGTTCGGGCGGGGACGGACCCGGTGTGCGGGATGCGGGTCAGTGACGAGGACGCGCTGAGTGTTGAGCACGACGGGCAGCGGTTCGTTTTCTGCTCTTCTGGGTGCCTAGAGAAGTTCGCGACCGACCCAGACGGGTATGCCGCACCAGGGGCGGGTCAAGAAGCTGAGGGCACCGGGTCTGTTCCCGTCGAGGCGGGGTCCACCGGGGGTGAGGAGTTGGAGTACACGTGTCCGATGCACCCAGAGATCCGTCAGATGGGCCCGGGAGCTTGTCCTATCTGCGGGATGGGCCTGGAGCCGGCGACGGTGACGGCGGATACGGGACCGGGCGCGGAGTTGGTGGATATGACGCGCCGGTTCTGGGTGGGGGCGGCGTTGGCGGCCCCAGTGTTCTTGCTCGAGATGAGCACCCATCTGTTCGGGTCTGTGGATGACCTGGTCCCGTCCGGTGTGTCAGCGTGGATTCAGTTGGTCTTGGCCACGCCGGTGGTGTTGTGGGCGGGCTGGCCCTTCTTCGTCCGCGGGTGGGCCTCGGTACGTAGCCGCAACCTGAACATGTTCACCCTGATCGCGATGGGCACCGGCGTGGCGTGGTTGTACAGCGTCATCGCCACCCTTGTCCCGGGCATTTTCCCTGATTCGTTCAGGGACGGTGACGGCACGGTTGCGGTGTACTTCGAGGCCGCGGCTGTGATCACGGTGTTGGTCCTGCTCGGTCAGGTCCTAGAACTGCGTGCCCGGGAGCAGACATCTGGCGCGATCAAGGCGCTGTTGGACATGACACCGAAGACCGCGCGGCGGTTGCGCGATGACGGAAGCGATGAAGAGGTCGCCTTGGAAGACGTCGAGCTCGGGGACCGGTTGCGTGTCCGGCCCGGAGAGCGGGTTCCGGTTGATGGTGAGGTCGAAGAGGGCCAGTCGTCGGTGGACGAATCATTGGTGACCGGAGAGTCGATGCCGGTGACCAAAACAGCGGGAGACAGTCTCATCGGGGGCACTATCGCCCTGTGTCTGAGATAACTAACCAGTTCGGGGTTTCAAATGTTCTCATCCTGGCTGGGTGGTTCAAGGTCAGTTTGTCGTAGTTGTCGGTGGGTGGCAATGCGGTGGGCTCGGGCGGCGGTCAGGCCGTCTCGACGGTTCTTGCGGATCGCTGGGCCGCGGCCGTGGTGCTCGTCCTTGGGCGTGACATAGCCAATGGACTCGTGGAGCCTGATGGTGTTGTAATGCTCCCTTCGCAGGCCCAGTTCGTGGCGCAGGGTCTCGGGGTCGGTGAGGGTGTCCAGGTAGGGGTGCTCGCCCTTGAGGTGGCCGAAGAAGGACTCGATCCAGGCTTGGTCATTCGGTGTGCCCGGTCGGCCGAAGTGCTGGGCGATTCGGGCGATGGCCATGAACTCCGCGGTCTTGGAGGCTCTCATTTGTGGCCCGTTGTCCGAGACCGCGAGCAGGACCGGGACACGCTCGTCGTTGTCTGGGAGGTGGCCGCTGGCCAGGTCCTGGGCCAGGGCGTCATCTTCGAGCAACCACCCCTTGCCGTCGGCGTCCAAAGCCGCGATGAACGCGTTCTGGACTTGTACCCAGGTCTCTTCCGGGGCCAGCACGGTGGACAGCCAGTACCGGGAGATCACATCGACCACGGCGATCGCGCACCAGCCGCGCAGCCCGCTGAAGTGGGTGAAGTCGTAGATGAAGATCTGCCCGGGGATCAGCTCGACCCAGTCCGGCCAGGGAGTCTTGGCCCGCTTGCCGCTGACCCGGGGTAACCCGGGCAGGTGCTCTCCAGCGGTCGTGAGGACCCGCAGCACGGTGGACTCGGCCACAAAGACCCTGCCAAGGCGAGAACCGCGGTGGGCCAGCTTGCGGTGCGAGCGATCAACCGTGCCCCACTCCTGGGCCAAGGCCACCACGGCTTCAGTTTCCCAGCCCAGCAGCGCGTGCAACGCCTCCCCAACAAGGGGCCCCGGTGGCGCATCGGCCAGGTCGGTGCCGGCAAGGGACTTGGCCTGCCAGGACAGCATCCTGGCGTAGTCCAGCCCGAGCGCCCGGCACGCCCACCGACCCGAGAACCCACGCGCACCGGCATGCTGCACCAGGTCCAACAGTCCCTGCTTGGCTGGCCCATCGACTCGGGCCGGGACCAGGCCAGCGTTCAGTCCCAACCGTCTTTTCCCTTTTCCAGATGAAGGCTGACCGCCTGCTCGCAGATCGTGGCCTTGAGCCGTTCGATCTCGACGCGTGCCTCTTCCAGCTCGACCTGCTCGGCGCTCTTGCCGCGCCGGCCGGGCACGGCCGCAGCCAACGCGTCCAACGCGCCCGCCTTGGCCGTCGCGCAGATCGAACGGATCGTGGTCCGGTCCACACCATATGTCTCGGCCAGCTCCCGCTGAGTGGCCGAAGACGTCAACGTCGCGGTGAACACCTCGTACTTCTGCGAGGGCGCCAGCTTCTTACGCCGCCGCCTGGCCCGGGACCCAGAGGCCCCTGCCGAGGCCTGCGTAGAGTTCGCCTTGGTCATGATCAATCTCCCTTATCCAGTCCGTCATCGAACCAGCAAAAATGCGGAGATTTAAAACCGGGTCCTGGTTACCGATCTCAGACGCATAAGGCTATCAATCAGTCTGGTGGGCTGATAATGGTGGCGCAGAAGGTGGGCCGCGACACAATGCTGTCGCGCATCGTGGCTATGGTTGCCGAGGCACAACGTTCCCGCGCGCCGATCCAGGGCCTGGCTGACCGGGTCGCCGGGATGTTCGTGCCGGCCGTGATCGCGGTGGCACTCCTGGCGTTTGCGGTGTGGGCCTTCGCGGGCCCGGAACCCAGCCTCGCGTACGCGTTGATTGTTGCTGTCGCCGTGCTGATCATCGCGTGCCCGTGCGCGTTGGGTCTGGCCACACCGATGTCGATCATGGTCGGGGTCGGTCGCGGCGCGGGTTTAGGCGTTCTGATCAAGAATGCTGAAGCGTTGGAACGAATGGAGAAGGTCGACACCCTGGTGGTGGACAAAACCGGCACGCTCACCCAAGGCCGCCCCAGCCTGACCCAGACCGCACCCACCCAAGGGTTCGAGCCCCACGAGCTTCTACGGCTAGCGGCCGCAGTTGAGCGGGCCTCTGAGCACCCGCTGGCCGAGGCCATCGTCACCGCCGCCGGGGACAACGAGATCGAGGTCCCGGCCGTCAGCGACTTCGACGCGCCCACCGGCCGCGGCGTCAGCGGCACCGTGCAGGGCCACCGTGTCCTGATCGGCAGCTCCACGTTCCTGCAGTCACAAGACGTGGACACTAGCGGCGTAGACGACCAAGCCGAGCAGTTCCGAAGCCAAGGAGCGACCGCGATCTTGATCGGGGTGGACGGTGTCGCCGCCGGTGTATTCGCGATCGCCGACGCGATCAAGGACACGACCAAAGACGCGTTGGAAGCCCTGCGCGCTGAGGGCATCGAGGTGGTCATGCTCACCGGCGATAACGAGACCACCGCGCGTGCCGTGGCAGCCCAACTCGGGATTGATCGGGTCGAAGCCCAAGTACTGCCCGATCACAAGAGCGACATCGTGAACCAGTTACGCGCTGAGGGGCGCGTGGTCGCGATGGCCGGTGACGGGGTCAACGACGCTCCAGCGTTGGCGGCAGCCGATGTCGGGCTCGCCATGGGTTCCGGAACGGACGTGGCCATGGAAAGTGCCGGAGTCACGCTGCTTGGTGGTGACCTGACCGGGATCGTGCACGCCCGCAGACTGTCGCAGAAAACGATGCGCAACATCCGACAGAATCTGGTCTTCGCGTTCATGTACAACAGCGCCGGCATCCCCATCGCCGCCGGGGTCCTCTACCCGGTGTTCGGGGTGCTGCTTTCACCGATCATCGCCGCGGCCGCAATGGCCCTGTCCTCGGTGAGCGTGATCGGCAACGCACTACGCTTACGCACCCAGAAACTGTGAATGCACCCGCACTCCGCGTGAAAGTGACCTGGTGATGATTACGAGCGGGAAGGCGCCCACACCCCCGGGGTACGCCGACACCAAGGATGCCCAGATCAAGAGGCTCCAACGCGCCGCGGGCTAAGTGCGCGGGGTAGGACGCATGGTGGAACAGGACACGTACTGCATCGACGTCCTCACTCAGATCTCCGCGGCCACCAAAGCCCTCGAAGCAGTCGCCATCAGCCTCCTATACGAACACCTCCCCCACTGCGTGAGCGAAGCGATTCACAGCGGCGGTGATGAGGCTGACGCCAAGATCAACGAAGCCTCAACCGCCATCGCCCGGTTGGTACGGTCCTAGACCCCACAAGCCCCCACCCGCACGGCTTGTCGGTCTTCACAAGATAGTGGAGGACGAGACGGTCAACCCCGGCCGGAATGGTGCGAAGTGCCAGCATCCCAGGCCTGCCATCATTAATTCACACACGATCGCCAGCACCGGCACGGAGGCGCGTTGACTCCTGAGGTGGTGCCCGCGCAAGCCCGGTACTACCGGGTGTCCTATCCGACGCCCACGGCCCCCGCAACAGGCTGTGCGCATAAAATTGAATCGTGCCCGAAGGCTCGCGGTGGGGACGTCCGATGTGCTTCAGGGCTTCGGGGTCGGAGACTGATCGCGGTCAGGCGTCCTGGTCGGCGTGGTCGGCCCGGCGCGCGACGATCAGCTGACTCACGGCAATGAGCGCCGCCACGCCCAAGGACACGCCCAGGGTGAGCAGATCCTCGCGCGCCTTCACCGTGATGAACGCGCCGAGCACGACGACATCGAGCGCGATGGCGATGGCGGGGATCATGACGTTGGCCTTGATGTCGGAGCGCAGGTGCCGGATGACTCCCCAGTGGATGGCGATGTCCATCGCGAGGTAGAGGATCGCGCCCATCGAGGCGATCTGGCTCAGGTCGAGGAACGCGGCGAGCACAATGGCTAGACCGGCTGTCACCACCAAAGACTGGTGCTGCACGCGGGAAGGTAGTCCCGGGGCCTGTCCCATGTCACGCAACATGTCATAGAGCCGGGAGACCGAGTAGATGCTAGCCAACAGTCCAGAGAAAGTCGCCACCACTGCCAAGGCGATGGTCAGGCCAACCCCCCAGGAGCCGAAGAGAGGCTCGGCTGCCGCGGCCAGCGCGTAGTCGCGGGCCGCGACGATCTCATCGACGCTCAGGCTGCCTGCCACAGAGACCGTGAGCAGCAGGTAGAGCACCGCGCACAGCGCGATGGAGACCATGATCGAGCGAGCGACGTTCTTCTTCGGCTCCGCGATGTCACCACCTTGGTTGGTGATAGTGGTGAAGCCCTTGTAAGCCAAAATGCACAAAGTGGTCCCGGCCAGGAAACCCAGTAGGCCCTGGCCACTGCCCCTACCGTCGTTGCTGACGAAGTCAAATATCGACGAGACCCCGGCCGCCACGATGCCGCCAATGGCCAACGCCGCGATGCCCAAGATCTTCAACCCTGCCGTCACCGTGGCCGAACGCTCAACCCATTCCGTGCCGACGAGGTTGACCAGGGCGGCCACCACGATGACCACCACACCGAGCAGTGGTACCAGGATCGCAGAG
>JBBQNO010000113.1:0-7207 GCA_038330045.1 Actinomycetales bacterium
ATTTCGCCCTAACCGAACCCTCGCGCTGAGCGACCTAAGGGCCTACCGTGTAAAAATCACGTGACAACGGAGTCAACTAGGACTGGAGCTGGCCATGAGTTCAATCGTTCTTGCCCTCATCGGAATTGTCATGATCCTGGCTGGCTACTTGCTGTACTCGCACTATTTGGCGAACAAGGTCTACGCGCTCCAACCCAATGCGGTCATGCCGTCGCACGCCCTCGAGGATGGCGTCGACTACGTCCCCACCAATAAGTACGTGCTGTGGGGACACCACTTCACCTCCGTTGCCGGCGCGGCCCCCATCGTCGGGCCAGCCATTGCGGTGATCTGGGGCTGGTTGCCGGCGTTCCTGTGGGTCACGATCGGCACCGTCTTCTTCGCGGGCGCCCACGACATGGGCGCGCTGTGGGCCTCGACACGCAACAAGGGCCGCTCGATCGGTGCCTTGTCGCAGCGTTACATCGGCCAACGGGGCAGCAACCTCTTCCTCGTGGTGATCTTCCTGTTGCTGCTCATGGTGAACGCGGCCTTCGCGGTCGTCATCTCCGGTCTGCTGGTCTCCACCCCGACCGCCGTCATCCCCACCTGGGGCGCGATCGTGGTGGCGCTGATCATCGGGCAGGCGCTCTACCGTGGGTGGGCCAGCCTGCCGGTGGTCTCCATTGTCGGCGTCGTCGCCCTGTACGCAATGATCCTCTGGGGCAACGCGATGCCCCTGTCGCTGCCGGATTCGATGCTCGGCCTGCCCGCCAACTCGGTGTGGATCATCCTGCTGTTTCTGTATGCCGGAGTTGCGTCAGTCCTGCCGGTGTGGATGCTGTTGCAGCCTCGTGACTACATCAACGGACTCCAACTCTTCTTGGCGCTTGGTCTGCTGTACGTCTCGGTGCTGATCGCATCCCCGACCATCGTGGCCCCTGCCTTCAACAGCAACGTGCCCGACGGCACTCCAGGGATCGTGCCGCTGCTCTTCGTCACCATCGCCTGCGGCGCTATCTCCGGATTCCACGGGATGGTGTCGTCCGGCACCAGCTCCAAACAACTCGACAAGGAGACCGACGCGCGATTCGTGGGCTACTTCGGAGCGGTCGGTGAGGGCCTACTTGCGCTGGGGGCCATCATCGCCACCACCGCCGGGTTTGCGACGTTGCAAGCTTGGGAAGAGACCTACAGCGAATTCGGTGCGGGCAGTGTCGGGGCCTTCGTACAAGGCGGCGGTGTCATCGTCGAGCAGGGACTCGGACTGTCCCAATCGTTGGCCGCGACCATTCTGGCCACCACCGCCATCCTGTTTGCCGCGACCACCATGGACACCGGGGTGCGGTTGCAGCGCTTTGTCGTCCAGGAGATCGGCGAAATCATGGGCTTCACCATCGGCAAAGGCGTCTCCACCGTGATTGCGGTGGTCGTGGCCTTGGCGCTGACGTTCGGCGCGGGGATCGACGGCTCCGGCGGCATGTTGATCTGGCCGCTGTTCGGCACGACCAACCAACTCATGGCGGGTCTCACGCTATCGATCCTGGCCATCATGGTCATGCGTCGAGGCCGCAACCCGATTGCCCTGATGATCCCGCTGGTGTTCGTCTTGGTGATGACGGTCTACGCGCTGTTCGCCCAACTGGGGACGTTCTGGACCGACCAAAACTGGTTGCTCCTCACCCTCGACCTGGTGATCTTGGTGGCCGCGGTGTGGGTCATCGTCGAAGCGGTCGGGGCCATGCGCAGCGCAAAGACGGACGGCCCGGATGTCGATTGGGCGGACGAGATGGCGGCCAAGCAGGAGGCCGACACCGACGCGCGGCCCGCCGGGCCATCGGCGTGAGGCAATCGTCGTGAGGCGATCAGCGTGAGCCCACTGCGGCCCGATGGCTTTGATCCTGCAGCGACGCCGACCGTCCGGGAGTGGTTCCACGAAGTTTTCGCCGGGCGCTATCGGCATACCTTTGCGCGTGCTCAGCAGGATGAAGACGACATCATGCTGATGCTCGTCCTCAGCGAATCCCTCGGCGTGCCCAACCCGATGAACTGGTATGCGGTGGAGTTGCTTCCCGTCGTCTACGACCGCTTCCACGCCTGGCATCAACGCATGGGTTTGGACCGGTCCCCCTTGGATCGCATCTCGTGCTGCTAGACCTCGCCGCGAGCCACCGGGTGGTGTTCGTGGGAGGCAAGGGAGGCGTTGGCAAGACCTCCATCGCGGCTTCGCTTGCCCTCGGCCGTGCTCGCGCCGGTGCCCGCGTATTGCTGGTCTCCACGGATCCTGCGCACAACCTCGGACACCTCTTCGGTATGCCGATCGGCGACGGCTTTGTCGAGGTCGCGCCGGGGCTGGACGCGTGTGAACTGGACCCCGAGCAGACGATGGACACGCACCTGGCGGCGGCCGAGCGGACGATGCGCCGACTCATGCCTGAACACCTCGGGGTGGAAGTGACAAAACACCTGAAGTTGGCTCGCCAAGCCCCTGGCGCCGCTGAGGCCGCCGTGCTCGAGCGCCTTGCCGACGTGGTCGAAGGGGCCGCCCAGGTCTACGACCTCGTGGTGGTCGACACGGCGCCGTCGGGGCACACGGTCAGGATGCTCGGTCTGCCTGAAGTGGTCAGTGCGTGGACGTCCGGCTTGCTTGATCGTCAAGACACGTCGCAACGATTTGCTGAAGCCATGATGAACCTTGACCGGCGCAAGCGTCAGACCGATCCCGGCGCCGAGATCGTCCCTCAGGTCAGCCGCCGCCAGCGTGACCGGTCAGCGCGTGAGGTCGAGATCAAGGACATCTTGGTGCGCAGGCAAGCCCGCTTCACCCACCTGCGCAATGTCATCACCGACCGCGAGCACACGGCATTCGTCGTGGTGCTCGCGGCCGAGCGGCTGCCCGTGCTGGAGACCATTGAGCTTGAGCTGGACCTCGCCCGGCTTGGTGCCCACGTCGATGCCTTGGTGGTTAACAAGCGCTCCCCGGCGGATGCCGGCGATTTTCTTGCGGCGCGCCACCGTCAAGAAGAGGTACATCTGCGGGTGCTGCATGAGGCGTTGCCGGACATTGCGACGACGCAGGTGCCGCTCCTGGACGCTGATTTGGCCGGAACTCAGGGATTGGAGCGCCTGATCACTGTCATGTGATGGAGTCAGAACCTAGCGTGCCAACCGGTGGCCAATCACCCAGCGAGCGCCGGTCGGTCACCGTTGACGTCGGTCGGTGTTGATTTCGGACCCGGCGTCATAAGCATTGAGGTTGTGGGTGCGGGTTTGCCGACCCGGTTATGCCGTCGCTTCGTCAAACCTGAGTTGTAGCCGACCTATGACTACTTCGTGGCGGCAGATCTCGGTTGCGGTGGCGAAAGCGCTAGAACCGGCATACGTTCAGGTTTCGGCTGTAAACGCGGTCGCTACCTCAACGCTAAGGAGTGTCATGGCAACCATCCTGTGGATCATCGCGGTGATCCTGGTCGTCTCCGGAATCTTCGCGCTTCTGCGCAAGCAAATTCTGTGGGGAGCCATTCTGATCATCGTCGGGCTGCTCGTAGGACCAGGCGGAGTCAGCATCTTCACCTAGAAGTCACGCGTAGTTTCGCCGCCGATCGGTGCTGGTGCACGCGCCTCCGCAGGGAAGTCCAGTGCGACTGGCACCGTTCGGCCGGCCCATTTAACCGCTTCCGTAGAGAGCCCCTTGCTCCGGAATGCCGCGCTCACTCCCACCACGTCGCGAAGGTCGCCATCTCCGCCAGAGCCGTGTGCCCAGAAGTGGTTGACGTCCTGCGCGACGAGGTCTACACTTCCACAAAGTAGAAGTTTAATTCCGCCTAGTGAAAGGACTCAATCGTGAGTGCAATCACCACCCACGTGCTGGACACCGCGGGAGGTCGGCCTGCCAAGGGCGTTCCCGTGCGCCTGGAGGCTATTGACAGTGAAGGCAACGTATCGACGTTGGCCGAGGCTGTCACCAACGACGATGGACGAGTTCCCGAGTTGGGCCCGGCTGAGATCGATGCCGGGACATTCCGACTGACCTTCGATACCGCCTCATATTTCGAGGCGACGAGTCAGCCGACGTTCTTTCCGGAAGTAGCACTCACATTCCGGGTTGAAGACCCCACTCAGCACTACCACGTTCCTGTCCTTCTTAGTCCCTTCGCATTGTCCACCTACAGAGGAAGTTGAGTCACCATGGCAATCTCATTGGGTTCGAACCAGTACGGCAAGGCCGAAACGCACGTCGTGCGCATCTATCGTGACACCGATCGTCACGAGATCCGCGACCTCACGGTGGGAAGCGCGTTGCGCGGAGACTTTGCCGCCGCGCACGACACGGGTGACCAGAGCGACGTGCTCCCCACCGACACGCAGAAGAACACCGCGTTCGCCTTCGCCAAGGAAAAGGGCATCGACTCCCCGGAGCAGTTCGCCACCGACCTCGCGCGCCACTTCCTGACGGCCGCTCCGGCTGCGACCGGTGCCCGCGTCGAAGCCCGCGAAGATGCCTGGGCCCGCATCCAGGACCACGACCATGCGTTCACCCAGACCGGTGGCGGCACCCGCACCACGGTGGTGAACCTTGACGGTCGCGGCGACGAGGAGGTCGTCCACGTGGTCTCCGGCATCAGCGACCTCGTCGTGTTGAAGTCGACCGGCTCCGAGTTCAAGGGCTTCCTGAAGGACAAGTACACGACGCTTCAGGAGACCACCGACCGCGTTCTGGCTACATCTCTGGTGGCCCGTTGGCGCTACGAAGCTGGCCAGGAGATCGACTACAACGCCACCTACGACGCGGTGCTCGAGCTCATGCTTAAGCGTTTCTCGGAGATCCACAGCCTGGCCCTGCAGCAGACCCTCTACGGGATGGGCAAGTCGGTGCTGGAGGAGTTCCCCCAGATCGCCGAGATCAAGTTCTCGGCGCCGAACAAGCACCACTTCCTGGTGGACATGTCGGCATTCGACGTGGAGAACAACAACGAGGTCTTCTACGCCGCTGACCGCCCCTTCGGTCTCATCGAAGCTGCCGTGGTTCGTGACGACTCCAGCGACGCCGGCAACGCATGGCACGGCATCCCGGGATTCTGCTGAGCCCAGTTCTATCTACGCTGGCGGCATACGTTTGTGGTGCCCAAACGCCACGTTCGTATGCCGCTGCCGCATCACCATCAACTTGAGGAGAAGCAACCGAATGAGCCACACCCTGCCCTACACCGTGAACTGCTCGATCATGTTTACCGAGCTGCCCCTGTTGAAGCGCCCCGCCGCCGCCAAGGCTGCTGGTTTTGACGCTGTTGAGTTTTGGTGGCCGTTCACGGCGGCCGTCCCAGCCGACGGCGACGTTGACGCCTTCGTCAGTGCAGTCCAGGACGCTGGTGTGCAGCTCAGTGGCCTCAACTTCTTTGCTGGCGATTTGCCCGGTGGGGACCGTGGCCTGCTCTCGTGGCCCGAGCGCAGCGGTGAGTTCATCGACAATATCGATGCCACGATCAGTATTGGCGAGCGGTTGGGTTGCAAGGCCTTCAACGCCCTCTACGGCAACCGAATCGACGGCGTCGACCCCGAGCTGCAGGACGAGGTCGCCACCGCAAACCTCGTCAAGGCTGCCGCAGCGGCCGCCATGATCGGCGGCACCGTGCTGATCGAGCCGGTTAGCGGAGCAGCCAAGTACCCGTTGCTGACCGCCGCAGACGCACTGGCCGTGATCGACCGTGCGCAGCAGGCCGGCGCTGGCGACAATATCGGCTTGCTCGCCGACCTTTTCCACATGGCCGTTAACGGTGATGACGTGGACGCTGTTATCGCGGGCGACATCGCCCGGATCGCTCACGTGCAGATCGCGGACGCCCCCGGTCGGGGCGAGCCCGGCACCGGCGACCTGCCCCTGCAGGCCCAGATGGGTGCCCTGCAAGAAGGCGGCTACGACGGCTGGATCGGCCTGGAATACAAGCCAACGAAGGCCACCGCCGATACCTTTGGCTGGCTCTCGGCCTAAGACCGCTGGCCTTCCACCGCTTACACGATAAGGACTCACTATGACTTCCATTGCTTTCATCGGACTCGGCATCATGGGCAGCCCCATGGCCGGTCACCTCGCCAAGGCCGGTCACCAGGTCACCGGCTTCAACCGCCGCGACACCCCGTATGCCGCGCTGGTTGAGGCTGGCGGTACCGGTGCCGCTTCGTCGGCCGAGGCCACCAAGGACGCCGAGATTATCTGCATCATGGTGCCGGATAGCCCCGACGTCCACGACGTGTTGAACTCCGAAGGTGGCGTTTTTGACAGCGCACCCGCCGGCTCGCTGATCATCGACTTCTCCAGCATTCGTCCCGATGTGGCCGCTGACTTGGCCAAGCAAGCGAGCGACCGGGGCTTTCGCATGCTCGATGCCCCCGTCTCTGGCGGTCAGGCCGGCGCGGTCAACGCCGTCTTGTCGATCATGGTCGGGGGTGAGGCTGCTGACTTCGCCGAAGCCAAGGACGTCTTCGGCGCCGTCGGCAAGACGATCGTGCACGTAGGGCCCAGCGGCGCCGGGCAGACAGTTAAGTCGGCTAACCAGCTGATCGTGGCCAGCAACATCCAGGCGCTCGCCGAGGCCGTGGTCTTCCTCGAGGCCTATGGCGTCGACATGCCGGCCGCGCTCGAGGTGCTCGGTGGCGGCCTGGCTGGCTCCAAGGTGCTGGAGCAGAAGAAGGAGAACATGCTGAACCGTTCCTTCGAGCCCGGCTTCCGGATCGACCTGCACCATAAGGACATGGGCATCTTCACCTCGGCTTCCCGCGAAGCTGGCGTCGTCGTGCCGCTGGGCTCGCTGGTTGCTCAGTTGATGACCTCGGCCCGCGCCAACGGCGACGGCCAGTTGGACCACTCGGGTCTGTTGCGCGGCGTGGAGCGACTGTCCGGTCGCACCGACAAACTCGCCTAAGCGACGCGACTCGCTGCCGCACCACATACACCTGCACTGACTAGATCCCCTAGCGTTCACGCGCTCGACGAAAGATGAGAAGCCATGCCTCGAATGCGCACTGCTGATGCCGCCATATTGATCCTCCAGAAGGAAGGCGCGACCCAGGCGTTCGGCCTTCCCGGCGCCGCGATCAACCCCTTCTACAGCGCCATGCGGAAGAACCCCGTCATCAAGCACGTGCTGGCTCGTCACGTCGAGGCTGCGTCGCACATGGCTGAGGGTTACACCCGCGCCAAGCCCGGCAACATCGGCATCTGTGTGGGCAC
>JBBQNO010000114.1:0-7167 GCA_038330045.1 Actinomycetales bacterium
CAAAGGCATACCGGCCGTCGCCCGTGTCATCGGCATCGACCGCGTGCCGCCACCAGCCGTCGTCACCACGGTCCATGGACTCGACCCGCGCGTCGTCTACGCCGATGTGGACGTCGATACGCTCTACCTCCGGCGCCCAGACCGCATACTCGTGCGTATTTCCCGCGTGACTGCTCACGTCAGCGCTCATTCGGGTGCCCGGGCCACCAGTAGGGCGACCGGCGCATCAACGAACGCCTCGGTCATCGCGAGCCCCGCCTCGCCGATGTCGAGCACTCGACCGGTGAGCTCGTCGACCCAGCGTCCGGCACCGATCTCGATCCGCTCGCCTGCCATGGTCGTGGCCGAGACCCCGTGCGGGGCGCGCAAAGCCAACGTCGCCACCCGCTCGCCGCGCACGTGGCCGACAAAGTGAGGGCCAGCGTGCAACGTGCGGTAAGCGCCCTGCGCACCGAACGCTTCGGGGAACTCGCGACGGACCCGCAGGGCACGCGTGGTCACCAGGAGTTTCATCTCCGAGAGGTCTTTCGGGTCGACTCCCGAGTCGATTCGGTCCAACGCGGCCTGACGTCGGCGGTAATCGACCGGCCGCCGGTTGTCCGGGTCGACGAGGCTGAGGTCGAGCACCTCGGTGCCTTGGTAGGTGTCTGGCACGCCAGGCAACGTCAACTGGAGCAACTTTTGGGCTAGCACCACGGCGACCATCTGGTTTTCGGATCGTGCCAGTGCCCGATCAATGGCCTCCCTGACCGGGCCACCAGTGCGCATTACCTCTGCGCACGCGAGCACGCGCCCCTCGTACTCGGGCTCTGGGTCGACCCATGAGGTATGCAGTTTGGCTTCGCGCATCGACTTGGTCACGAACTCCGCTAGCCGGGCCTTGCTGATCGATCCCGCTCCCAGGATGGTCTGCCAGATCATGTGTCCGATCGAACCATCGATGCCGTGGTCCTCGCGGGCCTCGTAGGTCGCAGCGGAGCATTCCTGCCACGCTTCTTCGTCACCGGCCACGCCGAGCAGGCGGGCGCGGACGTCTTCGGAGCGCTTCGTGTCGTGCGTGGACAGCGTGCTCATGCCTTGTGGCCACATCGCCTGCTGGTGCGCGGCCCAGTCGTGCACGATGCGGGCCTGCGGGCTGGCCCCCTGGGCCGGGTTGACCCCGACCTCGTTCAGCGCGTCCAAGCGGTGCCACCGATAGAAGGCCGTGTCTTCGATGCTCTTGGCCATCACCGGCCCGGTGGTCTGCTGGAAGCGCACGCATAGATCACGCGCCGCTTCCGTGTCGTGACCGCCGGCGTCGGGATTGAGCAGCACTTCACCGAGCCCGCGGATCAACTCCTCGTGATCCGGCTCCGCTTTGCAGGCACGGTTGACGGCCTCGGCCAACCTCGCCACCGAAGCGTTGTCGGCCTCCTCGCCGGGGGTGACGTAGGCCCGGTAGGCGCGGAGCTTGACCAAGAGTGCCGACAACGCTTCTTTGAGGTCATCGGTTGAGCGGTGCGGCATGACCTCTGCGGCGCGGCGCACCAGACGGTTGACCTCGGGGCCGAGCAAATCTTCGACGGTGTTGCGCTTGGTCGAATCGACCACGTCGTCCAGGTCGGGAGTGCCGCCTATGCGCGCCCACGCGCGCGAGACCCTATGTGCACTTATCGGGTCGGTGAGCGCGATCGACAGCGCGGCCAGCCCGTCATACCCCGTGGTGCCGGCGCACTCCCAGTCTGCGGGCAGGTGCTCGTCGTCTTCCAAGATTTTCTCGACCCAGATGGGCGTCCCGGGGCGCACCTGCGACGTCAAGGTATGCAGGTAGCCGGCCGGATCATGCAGGCCGTCCGGGTGGTCGATCCGGAACCCGTCGATTACCCCGTCGTGGTGCAGGTCGAGCAAGACCTTATGAGTGGCCTCGAAGACGTCGTTCTCTTCGACGCGGACGCCAATCAAGGTGTCGACCTCGAAGAAGCGGCGGTAGTTCAGGACGTCGTCGCCCTCTTTCCACGACGCCAGGAGGTAGTGCTGTGTAGCGAGCACTGTCTCGACATCGGTCTCGCCAGGGGCGCTGCCTTCGGCCACCGGGAACACATGGTCGTAGTAGCGGATGACCCGCTGACCTGCGGCGACACCCTCGTCGGGCCGCCCGGTGTCGAGGCTCAACTCGCCTGCCTCGAGCGCCTCTGCCAGTGGCTGCCCCAGCACCGGAAGTCCGAATTTGCCGTCCAGGGCGGCCCAGTCGACGTCAAACCAGTGAGCCAGAGCACTGTGCTGGCCCTCGCGCAGCACCGACCAGGCCTGGGCATTGCGCCACTGTGGAGCGTCGAGGGCCATGTGATTGGGCACCACGTCGACCACAAGTCCCAGGCCCGCGGCGTGGGCTGATGCCGCTAGCGATCGCAGCCCGGACTCCCCGCCCAACTCCGCGTTGATGTGCCCGTGGTCGACCACGTCGTAGCAGTGCATCGAGCCCGGCATAGCCGCCAAGATCGGCGAGAGGTAGAGGTGTGACACGCCTAGGTCGGCGAGGTAATCGACGATGCGCGCGGCATCGGCGAAGGTGAAGCCGGAGTGCAACTGAAGGCGATAGGTCGCAGTCACGGGTCGCTGAAGGGCTGGTGCGGCAGTCATTGCAGAGCAGTCTCTCAATAATGGAGGGCTACCGATAACCAAGGGGCGGCGGCGAGACAGGTAGCGAAGAAGTATCTTCGGTCGACAATGCTAACGCATGGCAACTTCCGAAGTATCCTCGCTCTATGCCCTCCCAGACTGATCGTGCTGCCTCCTTGCGCGCACTCGCTGCCCGGCGACTGCTGATCCTGGACGGCGCGTGGGGCTCGATGATGCAGCAGATCGAGCTGGTCGAGGACGATTTCCGGGCTCCCGGCACCGAGGAGGGCCGTAACTACTCCGGCAACTTCGACTTGTTGCAACTGTCGCGGCCCGAGGTTGTAGCCGATGTACACCGGGCGTACTTCGCCGCGGGGGCCGACATCAGCAGCACCAATACCTTCTCTTCGACCTCGATTGCCCAGGCCGACTACGGAACCGGCCACCTGGTGCCCGCGATCAACGAAGCCGCGGCTCGGATCGGCCGGGAGGTGGCAGATGAGTTCGAGCGCGCCGATGGTCGGCCCCGCTTCATTGCCGGCGCGATCGGCCCCACCAACCGCACCGCCTCGTTGTCACCAGACGTCGAACGTCCCGAATACCGCGCGATCACCTACGCGCAGTTGCGGGCCGCGTATGCCGAGCAGGCCACGGGGCTCCTGGCTGGCGGGGCCGACATCTTGATGGTGGAGACGGTCTTCGACACGTTGAACGCCAAGGCCGCCCTGCACGCCATCGGCGACGTATTAGCAGGCCTCGGTCCGAGCTTCAGGGACGTCCCAGTGATGCTGTCGGGCACGATCACCGACGCGTCAGGTCGCACCCTGTCGGGCCAGACGCCCGAGGCCTTTGCGGTCTCCACCGAGCATGTCGACCTCTTCAGCATCGGCTTGAACTGTGCGCTCGGTCCCGCGGCCATGAGGCCGCACCTTCGCGAATTGGGGGCTTCGTCGCGCGCCCTGATCTCGGCCCACCCCAACGCGGGGCTGCCGAATGCGTTCGGTGGCTACGACGAGAGCCCCGAGGAGATGGCCGACACCCTGCGCGAGTTCGCGCAGGACGGGATGCTCAACATCGTCGGCGGCTGTTGTGGCACCACCCCTGAGCACATTCGCGCGATCGCCGAAGCGGTGCACGGCATACCCCCGCGTCGTGTTCCTTTCTCACGGTCAGAATCAGACTCACCATCGGGCGAAGAGCAGTCCGCGCCGCCTCGCTATCTGCGGACCAGCGGACTCGAGGCCTTCACACTTACCCCCGAGACCAACTTCGTCAACGTCGGCGAGCGCACCAACGTCACCGGGTCGCCGAAATTCGCCAAGGCCATCGCCGCCGGGGATTGGGATGGCTGCGTGCAGATCGCTCGCCAACAGGTCGAGTCTGGCGCGCAGATGGTCGACGTCAACGTCGATGAGGGCATGATCGACGGCCCCGAGACGATGACGCACTTCCTCAATCTGCTCAGCTCCGAGCCCGACATCGCCCGCGTGCCGTTCATGGTCGACTCCTCCCGGTGGGAGGTCCTCGAAGCGGGTTTGCAGTGCCTGCAGGGCAAGGGCGTCGTCAACTCGTTGTCACTCAAAGACGGCGAGCAGACCTTCATCGAGCGCGCCACGATTGTCCGGCACTATGGCGCGGCCGTGGTGGTGATGGCCTTCGACGAAGAGGGGCAGGCTGACACCCTGGAGAGGCGGACTCAGGTCTGTCAGCGGGCCTACGACTTGCTGACGCAGACCGTGGGCATGGACCCACGCGACGTCATCTTCGACCCCAACGTGCTGACCGTTGCGACCGGCATGAGCGAGCACGACCGCTATGCGCTCGACTTCATTCAGGCGACGCAATGGATCAAGGACAACCTGCCGCATGCTCGGGTCAGCGGCGGCATTAGCAACGTGTCGTTCTCCTTCCGCGGTAACAACGTGGTCCGCGAAGCCATGCACGCCGTGTTCCTCTATCACGCGATCCGCGCCGGGCTCGATATGGGCATCGTCAACGCCGGGATGCTCGGGGTCTACGAAGACATCGATCCGCCGCTGCGGGACGCGGTCGAGGACGTCATCTTGGCTCGGCGCGAAGACGCGACCGATACCCTGATCGAGCTGGCCGGCCACTACAGCGGCACGGCCTCGACGGGTGGCAGCGGAGCCAAGGCTCGTGAGGCCGCTCAGGTATGGCGTGAGCAGCCGGTCGCGGAGCGGCTGCGGCACTCGCTGGTGCACGGGATCAGTGACTATGCGGTTGAAGATGCCGAGGAGGCCTACCAGGACCTGGGGTCGGCGCTGTCGGTGATCGAAGGGCCGCTGATGGACGGGATGGACGTCGTCGGCGACCTCTTCGGCAGCGGCAAGATGTTCCTCCCCCAAGTCGTGAAATCGGCTCGGGTGATGAAGAAGGCGGTCGCCCACCTGACGCCATACATGGAAGAACTCGCCGCTGCGGCGGGCACCGCCAGTCGCAGCAAGGGCAAGATCGTGATGGCCACGGTCAAGGGCGATGTGCACGACATCGGCAAGAATATCGTTGGGGTTGTGCTGGCCTGCAACGGGTATGAGGTCACGGACCTCGGCGTAATGGTGCCGGCCGAGAAGATCTTGGCCTGTGCAGACGAGATCGGTGCCGACGTGATCGGCGCCTCCGGGCTGATCACCCCCTCACTGGACGAAATGGTCAACCTCGCCGCCGAGATGAACCGCCGTGGGATGACCACGCCGTTGTTGATCGGCGGGGCCACGACAAGCACCGCACATACGGCGGTCAAGATCGACCCGGCCTACAACGGGACCGTGGTGCACGTCATCGACGCGAGCCGCGCGGTCGGCGTCATGGCCGAGGCGCTGAGCCGCGAAGAGGCTTTGTCGACCAAGGTCAGCGCGCAGTATGCCGAATTGCGCCAACGCCATGCCGAGCGCTCAGTCACGCTGGTCCCGCTCGCGAAGGCTCGCAGAGAGGCCATCGAGGTGTCGGCATACGTGCCGCCTGCCCCGAAGCAGCTAGGCCGTCAGCACCTGAGGCCGACCTTGCGTGAACTCAGCGAAGTGATCGATTGGACCCCCTTCTTCATCGCGTGGGAGTTGCGCGGCAGTTACCCGCAGATTCTGCAGGACCCGCGTCAGGGCGAGCAGGCCCGCGAGGTCCTCGCCGACGGGAAGGCGATCCTGAACCAGTTGCTCGACGACCCGAGGGTCACCGCCGCTGGTGTCGTCGAGCTCTGGCCCGCCCACCGAGACGGCGACGACATTGTCGTCCATACCGAGCCGACGACCGATGTGCGCGCCCATGCACCTCGCGAAGCGGAGGAGAGCGCGCACAACGGTCAGGTGGTGCTGCATACCTTGCGCCAGCAACGTGAGCGCCGTTCCGGTGGCTACACCGCGCTAGCCGATTTTGTGGCCACGCAGGACGACCATCTCGGCGGCTTCGCGGTGGCAATTCACGGTGCAGAGGAGGTCGCTGCGCAGTACCGCGACGCAGGAGACGACTACAACGCGATCATGGTGCAGGTGCTCGCCGACCGGCTGGCCGAAGCCTTCGCCGAGTGGGCTCACCGTGAGGTCCGCACCAAGCTGTGGGGGTATGCCGCGGGTGAGGACCTGAGTATTGAGGACGTCATCAAAGAGCGCTACCCCGGCATCCGTCCGGCCCCCGGATACCCCGCGCAGCCCGACCACACCGAGAAGCGGACACTCTTCGACCTCATGGACGCCGGGTCGATCGATATGCACCTCACAGAATCGTTTGCGATGACACCAAACTCAGCTGTTTCGGGGCTCTATTTCGCCCACCCCGATGTCCGATACTTCTCGCTTGGAAAGATCGACCGCGACCAAGTGCAGGAGTATGCTGACCGCAAAGGGTGGACGATGGCGTACGCCGAGAAATGGTTGAGCCCAAACCTGGGCTACCAACCGTGAGCACGCAGGCTCGGCGCAGTCGAATCTCGGTCGAACTCATCCCCCGCAGCGTGGATCACTTGATCCGCGACGTCGAAACGGTCGCGAAGCGTCTTGGCGACGTCGACACCATCAACGTGCCCGACCAGGCCAAATTCGACCTGAGCAGTTGGGACGCGTGCGCCCTCGCCAAAAAGACCGCTTCGGCCCACAGCACGATCCCGCATATCCGGGCGCAAGACCTCGAGCCCGACCGTGCGTTGCCGATGCTGCGGGCCATCGAGCGGGCCGAGATCACCGAGTTATTGATCGTCAGCGGAGACCCTGCCGAGCAGCAACCGGATGAGATCCTAGGCGTCAACACGGTTGAAGCCATCGCCCGGATCCGCCGTGAGATGGCGCACATCGACGTCTACGCAGGGCTCGATCCCTACCGCCAATCACCGCAACGCGAGGTGGCGTATGCCGAGCAGAAGCTTGAGGCCGGAGCCCTGGGGTTCTTCACCCAGCCCTTTTTCGACGTCTCGCTCATGGCGGCGTGGGCCTCCTTCCTCCCCCCGGGTGTGCCGATCTGGTGGGGCACCACGACCGTGATTAGCGAAGCCTCAAGGCGGTACTGGCAGCGAGTGAACCATGCGGTCTTCCCGCACGACTTCGAGGTCACGCTGGCCTGGCA
>JBBQNO010000115.1:0-7102 GCA_038330045.1 Actinomycetales bacterium
GCAAAGCGGCTACAACCGCGAACACGCGGCGCCCAGGAACGTCGGTGCGGGTCACCAGAAAGGCACTGCCGACCCCCAAAAGCAGACTGCCCACCGCGACCACGATAGCGAGTCGGACGCTGGTCAGGGTCAGTCCGGCCATCCGCGCCGTGGTGACCCGATCCCACCAAGGACCTAGACCAGCCTCGCCAGTGCGCACCAAAAGATAGGCCAAGGGGATGAGCGCGACCGCGGTGGCCACGAGGGCCACCGCGGTCAGCGCCGGGTGCGGAGGACGAGAGGTCAGGAAAGACCCGCCTCGCTGATCATCTGGACCGTGTTCTGCAGATCCTCGAGGTCGTTAAGGTCGATGTCTGGCACCTCGAGCTCGGCCAGTGAGGGCAGTCCCTCTGATGACTCCACCCCTTCGATGAGCGGGTACTCATGGGTCTGCGTGCGGAAGTACTCCTGGCCTTCGGTGCTCAGCAAATAGTCCACGAGAGCCTGGGCGTCGCTGTCTTCCTGTTCGCCGATCAGGCCCACCCCCGAGATGTTGACCAGACCACCGACGTCGCCGCCGGGGAAGAAGTGCAGTGCGGAGCCCAACTCCTCGGGCTCCACCCCCTGCTCCTGGGCCAGCTCGAAGAGGTAGTAGTGGTTGATCAGACCCGCGTCGATGACGCCGTCGGTGACATCGGCGAGGACGTCGCCGTTGCTCTCCCGCAGTTGCGGGTCGTTGGCGGCCAGGTCGGCAAGCCACTGCTCGGCCACCTCGTCGCCCTCGATGACGCGCATAGCAGTGACGAAGGACTGAAAGGAGGCGTTAGTCGGGGCAACCCCGACCCGGCCCGACCACTGCGGCTCGACCAGCTCGAACACCGACTCCGGCAGCTCCTCAGCTTGGACCGCGTCCTTGTTGTAGGCCAGGACCCGGGCGCGCCCGGTGAGCCCGACCCAGACGCCCTCATCCGATCGATACGTTTCCGGGACCTGCTCCAGGGTCTCCGGCGGCAAGTCGATGAGCATGCTCTCGGCGGCGAGCGCGCCCAAAGCGCCCGCGTCCTGAGCGAGGAAGACGTCGGCCGGGGAGGCCTCACCCTCCTCCAGCATCTGCGCGGCCATCTCCGAGGTCCCGGCGTAGCGCACCTCGACCTCGATGCCGGTTTCTTCGGTGAACATGTCCAGAACCGGCTGCACCAACTCCTCGTTGCGCCCACTGTAGAGGGTCAGCGTGCCATCACCCTCGCCCGCTGCACCATCGTCAACGGAGGATCCGGCGTCGTTGGCAGGGTCTGCGTCGGCTGGTTCCTCCTCTGCACCGCAGGCGGTCAGGCCAAAGATGAGGGTAACGGTGGTGGCGAGGGCAAGCGCTCGGGCGAGGGTGCCTGGATTTGCGGTCATTGGGTCTTCTCCAAGTGTCGGGTTTCCTGATAAGGCATACCTAACCTCATCACACGGAAACCTCCTTGGCAATTTCCACACGCCATCGTATCGTTAATCACCTCAGGGCCTCCAACACCCCAGTGCTCGCGCTTAGCCAACCCTGCTCACTCAGCGTCCCACCACAACCCCCAGCCACCACGAAGTCGCGCCGTCGGACAGCCTCGACAAAACCCGCACAGTCAAACCAGGCGAGGAGGGTGTTAAATGGTGAACCTTCCTAGCGGCCGACTAGAGCTCTATGCCGCGATTCGCGCTGATGCTCGTGCTGGCCTATCGGAACGTGAGATTCAACGCACGCCCCACGTGGTGTGGCGCACACTCAAAGCGGCCCTGGGGTCGTCGTGGCCTACGCAGAATCCCGATTACCCGCAGCGGCCTTCGAAGCTGGACCCCGTTCAAGGAAGTTATTGAAGCGAGGCTGATCGCTGATCTTGACGCCCCCCGCAAGCATCGGCATACGGCCACCCGGATCTTCACCAGACTCAGCGATGAAGACAGCATGGACGACGTTTCCTACCCAGTGGTGTCGGCCTACGTGGCCAAACGCAGGCCACAGATCCGTGTTGAGCAGGGCCGTGGTGACCCGACCGGCTTTGTCCCGCAAACCTGCCACCCCGTCCGGGACGCCGAAGTCCACTTCGGCGAAGTAGCCGTCCAGTTGTGAGGACCTGGTCACAGCGCACCTGTTCTCGTTACACATGTCCTACTCCGGTAAGGCCGTGCACCGAGTGTCCTCGACCGGTGGCTAAGAGGCCCTCTTCGAAGGCTACGTGCCTGCCTTCGCCGTGCTCGGTGGTGTACCTGCGGGCAAAGTTCGCCACGACAACCTGAAAGCAGCCGTAGCCCAAGTGATCGGGTTCTCCCGGCAACGTGTCGAGGCTGACCGGTGGGTCGCGTTCCGGTCCCATTTCGACCTTGACGCGTTCTACTGCCAGCCAGGCATCGGCGGTGCCCACGAGAAAGGCGGGGTCGAAGGCGACATCGGGTGGTTTCGCCGCAACCACCTCGTCCCCGTCCCGGAGATACAGTCCCTCGCCGAGTTGAACGAAGCCATTCAAGTCTATGACGCTGTTCTCGGAGTTTCTGCGGACTCATTACGGACCGGGCGGGGTGGCTAAGAGCATCAGCCCAGGTCAACTGGGGTGGTGTGGATGAGTCAGCCGATACGCCGGGTCCTGTCGACGTCGCGCCATTACTGGCGTTGCGACGTGGGCGACCATCCATCTTGGGTGACTGTTGCCAGGCACCTCTAGCGACCTACCCGCACACTCGGGCGGGCCGCCCTCAAACGTGTACTGTCTGGTCTTGCTCCAGGTGGGGTTTACCAAGCCACGCCAGTCACCCGGCGTGCTGGTGGTCTCTTACACCACCGTTTCACCCTTACCACCGGTTGCCCGGTGGCGGTCTATTTTCTGTGGCACTGTCCCGCGGGTCGCCCCGGGTGGGAGTTAGCCACCACCTTGCCCTGTGGAGCCCGGACGTTCCTCGGCGAGTGATTTCCCTTCAGGGCAATCCTCGACGCGGCCGCCTAGCCGACTCATCCACGTCGGTGACCTTACCGCGTCGACCACCCCACCTGGAGCCATACGCTGAAGATCCCGTGCACCATGACCCGCGGCTCTAGTGGCGGCGGCTGGTTCCAGCAACCGGATCGTCGGCCCGACCGTCATGCTCCCGCCGTACTTCGACAACTCGGCGTGGTCGCTCTACAACAGCACCCGCAACTTGTGTCCTAACCGTCGCGCGTATGCCGAGTAGGCCGTCCTTAACCAAGGCGGCCCTACTCGTCGGACGTCACAAACGAGATGCTGCGCTTTGTCACGTCGACAGCCACCAACTCCACCCGGATGGTGCTGCCGAGTTCGGCGGACCCCTGTACGTATGACGTGATAGCCGGGTGTTTGATCTGAATGACCGGGTTGCCTGCGCTCGTTTCGTCAACGACAACAGCGTCGAAGACCTCGCCCACGCGGTGCTCCAGGACGGTGGCTTCGACCGCGTCGAGACTGGCCCGCTCCACGCTGCGGGCGACGCGCCCGCTGGTGTCCATACGCTGCGGCAACGCGTCCAACGACTCGACCGCCCACGCAGGCGCAGGATCTCCAGCGCTCAACGCGGCGCAAATGGCCAATCCGAAGCGGTCCACGAGGCGTCGCAGTGGTGCCGTCACGTGTGCGTACGGGGCCGCGATCGCCGACTGGATGGTGTCTTTCGGGATCTCACCGTTGAAGGGCGTGTACCCAGCGCCACGAAACAGGGCCGTCGCGCTATGAATGACCGCCAAGTGCGCCGAGTCGGCGCGGTCCAGAGTGCGCAGGAACTCGCCATACGACAGGTCTTTCGGCCACTGCACTCCCAAGACGGTCGCTTGACGGCGGAAACGAGTGATCGCCCGGTCGTCAGCCGCGGGCATGGTGCGCAAGATGCCGACGCCGCCGTCGAGCATCATCGCGGCGGTCACCATCCCGGTCAGCAGCGAGATTTGCGCATTCCATTCCTCGGCTTCGAGTACGGGCCGGAACTGGACCACATACTGACCGTCCTCGATGTCGACCTCCTGCTCGGGCATCGGCAGGCTCGCACCACCGCGCACCGACTCCCGAGCCACTCGCAGCCGACCGACTTCGCGCAGCAGCATGAGGCTTTCCTCCCCCGAGCCGTCGTCGACCTGCGCCTGGACCTCGGCGTAGGTGTAGCGGCGCCGGCTGCGGACCATCGCCCGATACAGCGACGCGCCGACCCGCCGCCCGTCTTCGCCGAGCTCGATATCCCAGACGTATGCAGGCCGGGTGGCATCGGGTAACAAGCTCGCGGCCCCTTCGCTGATCACCGTCGGATGTAGCGGCACGCGAGTGTCTGGACAGTAGATGGTCTGACCGCGTAGCCGTACCTCGTCGTCAACGACTCCCCCAGCGGCAACGAAAGCGGGCACATCGGCGATGGCGTAGCGCACCCGGAAGCGTGCCTCACCACCGTTGATGGGCTCGATCTGCATGGCCTGATCGAGGTCCATCGAGCCGGGCGGGTCGATGGTGATGAACTGGACGTCTGTCTCGTCGCGCTCAGGTAGGTCCGGGTCGGCCACCGCCGCAGTCGCTTCAGCGAGCACTTCATCGCTGAATCCTTGCCGCACCTCAAATTCCTCCCGGATCGCCTCGAACGCCTTTTCGAGGTGGTCGGCAGCGTCAGAGTCTAGGGACGCGCGCAGTCGGGTCGGGAGTTCAGCCATGGTTCGTACTGTAAGGCCGCGGAATCCCACGGGGTCGCTTCGGGTTAGTTATGATGGGCCGTTTGGCCCGCCCGGTATACCGACGAAAGGCCCACGATGTCCGTCACCGACGAGCTTCTCACCAATGCCCAGGCTTATGCCTCCTCCTTCGGCAAGGGCGACCTCCCCCTACCCCCGGCCAGGCACATCGCCATCCTGGCCTGCATGGACGCGCGCCTCAACGTCTACGGGTTACTCGGATTGGCTGAGGGCGACGCGCACGTCATCCGCAACGCCGGCGGCATCGTCACCTCCGATGCGCTGCGCTCGCTGGCGATCAGCCAGCGCCTGCTCGGGACCACCGAAATCGTGCTCATCCACCACACCGACTGCGGCATGTTGACCTTCACGGACGACGAATTCAGTCAATCCATCGCGGCCGAGACCGGCGTGAAGCCTGCTTGGGCGGCCGAGGCGTTCACCGATCTCGACACAGATGTGCGCCAAAACATCGCCCGCATCCAGGCCGACCCATCCATCCCGCTCAAGGATTCCGTGCGCGGGTTTGTGTACGACGTCACAACAGGTCAGCTACGCGAGGTCTAGGCTCCCTCGGGTGCTGATCCTTCTTCCGCCTTCGGAGACGAAAGCGACCCGCGCTCGAGGGGGCTCGCTCGACCTAGGCTCCCTATCGTTGCCTAGCCTCATCCCTGCGCGTCAGGCGGTCATCGACGCGCTCGGCGCCGTCAGTACCCAGGTTGATGCGGCGCGCCGGCTCGGAGTCTCGCCCAATCTGACGGCGGAGATCGACCGCAACACTCGCCTCGAGTCGGCCCCCACGCTGCGGGCCAGCGACCTGTACACCGGGGTTCTGTACGACGCGTTGGACCTGCCGGGGCTGGACGCGGGCGCTCGACGCCGGGCCAACCGGCGGATCGTCGTCGTCTCGGCACTGTTCGGGGCCTTGCGACTAACGGACAAGGTGCCGCCGTATCGGCTGTCGATGAGCGTCAACCTGCCTGGGGTTGGCCCGTTGGCCGCCCACTGGCGGGAGCCGCTCTGCGAAGCGATGGAGTCGCTGTCGGGCAAGGGCCTGATCATAGACACCCGCTCCAGCACGTATGCCGCCGCCTGGACTCCCGCGTCGGGGTCACCCGCGGCGCGGCGCTGGGTCCAGGTGCGCGTCCCCGGGGCCACCCACATGGCCAAACACACCCGTGGCCTCGTCGCTCGTGCCCTGTGTGAGAGCGCCGACGATCCGGCAAAACCTCACTCGCTGATCGGCATACTCGAAGATCGGTTCGAGGTGTCGCTCACCGAGCCAGTATCAATACGAGCCCCCTGGGTGCTCTCCACCCTCGAGCGCTAGGCCACTGCTTCGCGCTCGTTGAGCCATTACTCGTAGTCGTATCGGCAGGCCGCGAGCCGAAGGGCGCCCTCGGTCATCGTGTAGATCAGGCGATGCTCGTCCGTGATGCGGCGCGGCCAGTACCCGTGAAAGGCGTGCTTGAGCGGCTCGTAGTCATCCAAAGAAAGTGGGTGCCGGCTCTCGGGCATACGCTCACGGCGCTAGAGCCCAAGATCCGTATGCCCGCAGGCTAGGACCCGACCTGAACCTTCTCCAGAGCGGCGTGGACGTCGGCAACCAAGTCGTCAGTGGCTTCGATGCCGACGGAGAGCCGGATGATGTTGTCGGGAACTTCAAGCTCGGTGCCACGCACGGACGCGTGCGTCATCTGTGCGGGGTAGTTCACCAATGACTCGACCCCGCCGAGGGACTCGGCCAGCTGGAACACCGTCGTTGATTCGGCGAATTTATGCGCCGCCGCAGCACCGCCGCGCAGCCCAAAGGACACCATCCCGCAGAAGCGCATCATCTGCTGGGCCGCAACGTCGTGCCCCGGGTGATCGCTCAAACCGGGGTAGTAGACCGTCTCGATAGCCGGATGACCGACCAACGACTGGGCCACAGCTTCAGCGTTGGTGGAGTGCTGCTCCATCCTGATGGCCAACGTTTTGATACCGCGGATCGTCAAGAACACTTCCCACGGGGCGGAAACGGCCCCGGCGGCATACTGGATGAAGCCCACCTGCTCGGCGATCCGCTCGTCGCTGGTGGCGACCAAGCCGCCCAGGACGTCCGAGTGCCCACCGAGGTATTTGGTGGCCGAGTGCACGACCACATCGGCCCCCAACGACAGCGGTTGCTGCAGAGCGGGTGTGGCGAACGTGTTGTCGACGACGACCACACAGTCGTGTCCGTGACCAAGTGCCGCAACTTCTTCGATGTCGGTGACCTTCATCAACGGGTTGCTGGGCGTCTCGACCCAGAGCATCCGGGTTTCGGGCCGTATGCCGACCCGCACCGCATCAACGTCGCTCATGTCCACGGTGCTCAACTGGACACCCCACGCAGCCAGGATCTGATTGGCCAACCGGTGCGTGCCTCCATACACATCGTTACCCATCAGC
>JBBQNO010000116.1:0-7040 GCA_038330045.1 Actinomycetales bacterium
GAGGCGGTGGTCTGCTCGGCCTCGACGGCCTGCACAACGATTCTGTCTTCGAGCGGCTTGATGGAAACCGACACAGCGGCCATTCCTTTCGTCGTTGTCGACTAGCTGGGTCAACTCACTTGGGTTACTCGTTGTCACCGGGGAGCGATCGCCGTCGCGGGGGCCGACCCTGCCCAGATCTAGCACTTGCGTGCCTTGAGTGCTAAAGAAGAATCTAGGCCGCTATTAGCACTCGGTCAAGCCGAGTGCCAGAGTGTCGCGCACTCTCCTCACAGCCACGGTTGCAGCGGGCGCAGAACCTTCTCCCCTAGACGGTGCAGCAGCGTTCGATCCGCCCACTGCTGCGCCGTCAACTCGGTGCAGTTGCTGAGGTCCTGCTTAAACACTGTCTCCATGACGTTCGCCTGCTCGGGACCCAGCACCTCAAGGTTGACCTCATAGTTGCCGCGCAGCGAGAGACGATCGATATTGGCGGTGCCCACGGTGGTCCACTGCCCGTCGGCTGTCGCGGTCTTCGCGTGCACCATTGCGTCCTGATAAAGAAATAACCGCACCCCACCTTCCAGCAACTCGGTTACATAGCTGCGAGCCACGATGTCAGCCACGATGTGATTCGAGCGCTGGGGCGTCACCACCCGCACGTCGACACCGCGAGCGGCTGCGGCGAGCAAGCCGTGCATGATCTCTCGGTCCGGAATGAAGTAGGCCTGGGTGATGTAGACGTGCTTGGTGGCCCGGTCCATCGCCTCGAGATAGATATTGCGCACCGGGAAGACCACCCGCGAGGGCTCGTTGCGAGCCGCGCGCATCGGATAGTCCCATCGCGGCGCACCGACGTTGGGCAGTTCTGGCTGCTCCCCCTTGCTGTGGCGATTCCAGAAGTCGACAAAGCAGTTGCTCAACTCCCATACGGTGTCGCCCTCGACCCGAAGGTGAGTGTCGCGCCACTGGGTGGCGTAGGTCGACCCGATGTTGTAGCCGCCCACGAATCCGACGGTGCCGTCCACCACGAGGATCTTTCGGTGGTCTCGACCCGTTCGCCGGATGTCAAGCATGCCGCCGCGCAGGGTAGGAAACTGCATCACATTGACGTTGCTCGGGAACTTCTTGAACTCACCGGGCACCACCAGGTTGGCGAAGCCGTCGAAGACCACGAACACTTTCACCCCGCGATCGGCCGCAGCCACGACTGCGTCCTTGAACTCCCTGCCGACGGCGTCACCCTTCCAGATGTACGTCGCCAAGTAGACGTGGTCTTGAGCTCGCGCAATCGCCTCAAGCATGGCGGCATACACATGCTCGCCGTAGGTGTAGGTCGTCAGCGTGTTTCCGGACACCTGAGTATGGTGCGAGGCATTCTCGGGCGCATCGTGGACGTCCGTGGTGCGCCGCTTGCGTAATGCATCGACGCCGGTGATGGCTGCGGCGGCAACGATCGGGATCGAACTCGTGATCGCTGCCATACGAAGCACGTCCCGCGGCAACTTCTTCAGCTTCCGCTGGAAGGGTGTGGTCCCTGCGTTCATCAGCGCCCTACGTCTCTCGTCGTGATGGTAGTGAGGAGAACCGTTCCACGTTCTCGGTCGTTCCCGAGACCACGAGTTCATCACCTTCGTGCACCACCGTCTCGGGCACCGCGTAGGTGAAGTCCTGGCCGCTGCGCTTGATCCCGACCACGGTCACGCGATAGGTGCTACGAACGGCTGACTCAGCCAACGTCACGTTCCAGGTCTCGCGAGGCGCGTAGGTGCGAATCATCGCGAACCCATCCTCGAACTCCAGGTAGTCCTTCACCCCACCGGTCACCATGTGCGCGACACGCTTGCCCATCACGTGCTCGGGATAGATGACGTGGGTGGCTCCAATGTTCTCCAAGATCTTGCCGTGCTTGCGGGTGATCGCCTTAGCATAAATGCGCTCTACCCCCGCCTCGACCAGGGTAATCACGGTCAGGACGCTCGCCTCGATGTCGGAGCCGATGGCCACCACGGCGCTTTCCAGTTGCTTCACTCCGAGTTGGCGCATCGCCTCGCCGTCGGTGGCATCGGCTTGCACCGTGAGGGTGAAATCGTCGGCATACCGTTGCACGCGTTGCGGGTCTTCGTCGACAGCCAGCACCTCGATCTGTTGGTGCATTAGCGACTCGGCTACCGCCGACCCGAACCGTCCCAGACCGACCACCAGCACCGTGTTGGTGTGCACGGGCCGGGTTCTTCGCTTAGCCAACAATGGGGCGCTCCTCGGGTAGGCGGTAGTGCCGGTGCCTGGTATTCAACGCTATCGCCGAGGCCACGGTGATGCTGCCTACGCGGCCGATGAACATCAACGCCATCAGGATAATTTGGCCGATGGGCGGCAGGTCCGCGGTGATGCCAGTCGAGAGTCCCACCGTGGCAAAGGCCGACACCACTTCAAAACTGACGTCGATCGCGGGGAGATCGGTCACCGCCATCATGCCCACGATCGACACGAAGACCAATCCAAGGGCCAACAGCGCCACCGTCAGAGCCTGTCGCTGCACTGCGCCGGAGATCCTGCGACGACGGATGGTGACGTCCTGCTCGCCCCGGATCTCCGACCAAATCACGAAGCCGAGGATGACAAACGTGCTGACCTTGATGCCACCCGCCGTGCCCGCGCTGCCCCCGCCGACAAACATCAGGCCCGTGGTGATGGCCTCGGTCTCGTCTTTGATGAGTGCGTAATCCACGGAGTTGAACCCGGCGGTCCTGGGGAAGACGCCCCCCGCCAAGGAACCGAAGATCTGGCCGCTGGCCCCCATACCCTCTAGCGTGCCACCCGACGTTGTCTCGAAGGCCCAGAACACAAGTGAGCCGACAGCCAGCAAGACGACGCTGCCCCACACCGTCATTCGGGTATGCAAAGTCCACGTCGCGGGTCGACGCCAGCGGTGTCGCAACTCACGTAGCACCGGGAAGCCGATGCCGCCCAGGATCACCGCGGCACAGATGGGCAGGATGACGAACGGATCGGCCACGAACCCCATCAGGCTGTCGCTGAAGAGCGCAAACCCGGCGTTGTTGAAGCCGGAGCCGGAGTGGAAGATGCCATTCCAAAGCGCCTCCGACCATGGCTGGTCGTAGCCCAGTTTGAAGCGGAGCACCAACAGCACCGCAACGATGGACTCGATGATGGCCATCATCGCCACCACTCGGAACAGCACCCGGCGGACGTCGCCCAGGGCCGTGGTGTGTGTCTCGGCCTGAGCGACCATGGTGCTTCGCAGGCCGAGCCGCCCTCGGACCGTCAACGTCAACAGAGTGGCCATTGCCATCACGCCCAGCCCACCGATATGAATCAACACCAGGATGATCCCTTGCCCGAACGGCGTCCAATAACTCGCCGTGTCCACGGTGATCAGACCCGTCACGCACACCGCCGAGACCGTGGTGAAGGAGGCCACCATCAGATCCGCAGGGATATCACCCGTCCGAGAGGCCGGCAACATCAACATGAGCGTGCCGACGATGACGACGAGGCCGAAGGCTGCGGTGACCAACCTGGCCGGATGCCGAAGCGAGGCGGGGAACTTCACGCGCGGATCTGCTCGATCGGTTGGGAGGAATCGACGGACAAATCGAGGGCCGACGGGGCGGCACCCGCAGACACGGCCAGCGACCCCCACGCGGCCACCATGGCGCCGTTGTCGGTACAAAGACCCGGTCGAGGCACCCGCATGGCGATCCCGGCAGCGTCGCAGCGCTCTTGCGTGACGACGCGGAGGCGGCTGTTGGCGGCCACCCCTCCGCCGATGATGAGCGAATCCACTCCGTTTTCTCGACATGCCGCCACGGCCTTGGCGCTCAGTACATCAACGACCGCCTCCTGGAAACTGGCGGCCACGTCGGCGACCGGCACCGGCTCGCCCGCGGCTGCCCGGATCTCCACCCACCGCGCTACCGCCGTCTTCAGGCCGGAGAAGGAGAAGTCGAAACGGTGACGCTGCGTGTATTTGCCACCGGTGAGCGCTCGCGGGAAGTCGATCGCCACAGCGTTACCTTCGCGGGCCGTTCTGTCGATGTGCGGGCCCCCGGGGAACGGTAAGCCCAGCACACGGGCCACCTTGTCGAAGGCCTCCCCGGCTGCGTCGTCCATCGTCGCCCCGAGGGAATGAACCTCACGGGTCACATCGGGCACGAGCAGCAGGTTGGAGTGTCCGCCGGACACCAGCAGGGCCATCGTCGGCTCGGGTAACGCCCCGTGCTCGACGACATCGACGGCGACGTGGGCGCTCAGGTGATTCACGCCGTACAACGGCAGCCCTAACGACAGTGAGAGAGCCTTGGCCGCCGCCACCCCTACGAGCAAGGCCCCCGCCAGCCCTGGACCGCTGGTGACGGCGAGCGCATCGATATCGCCTAGCCGCACTCCCGCCTCCGAGCAGGCCCGGTCCAGCGTCGGCACCATCGCCTCCAGGTGAGCTCGACTAGCCACTTCCGGCACCACACCGCCAAATCGCGCGTGCTCGGTGACGCTGCTGGCAATCGCATCGGCCAGGAGAGTGTGACCGCGCACGATGCCGATACCCGTTTCGTCGCAACTCGTTTCAATCCCGAGGACCAGCGGGGTATCACGCATGGCTACCGCCGGCTCCCGTGAGCGCGCGACGCATGACAATGGCGTCGACCTGCCCGTTGTCGTAGTACCCCACCCGGGTTGTGATCTGGTCGTAGCCGTGGCGCGCGTAGAGCGCCAATGCCGCGCTGTTGTCGGCGCGGACCTCAAGGAGCATCGCCGATGCCCCTGCCTCCAGCGCCACATCGTGCATTCGGGTCAACAGCATTGACCCTAGGCCTGTACAGCGTTGCTGCGGTGCAACCGCGATTGTCATCACGTCGGCATTGTCGACATTAATGTCGATTCCGGCGTACCCGGCGACAGGCGCGCGGGCCTCATCGCCAGATCGGGCGATGACGTACTGGCGCCGAGGTCGACCCGCTAACTCCGCCCACCAGGTCGCTTCGCTCCAAGCATCGTCGGGGTAGATGGTTTCTTCCAGTGCGGCGACGTCGCCTAGATCGAACCATTGCATGGCCGACATCTCGGCGCGAAACTGGCTCATCGCGGGGTGGGCGCGAAGGACGGGGTGCGCGCGCTCGGCACCGCGTCCGGGCGACGCAGGTAGAGCGGGTCGGGAGCCAGGAGTAGGTCTTCGCGAGCAGCCAGATGCCCCAACGAGGCGGCGCTCACGTCGCGCGGACCAACGCCCGGTCTCAGCGACTCCGGATACAACTGCGGGCCCGCACCGACCGCGGGTAAGGCGGCGATATCGGCCGGCAGGTCGCCTGCCCGGCACACGTGCGGGCCGCTGACCCGCGCGAACTGCCCGCCGGTGACGGCATACCTGGCCCAGTAGACTTCTTTGCGCCGTGCGTCGGTGGTCACGATGAACTCCGGGTAACGGTCGCCCACCCCAGCTGCAATCGCGTCCAATGAACACACCCCGACCACGGGTATGCCGAGCGCGTGGCCCATGACCAGGGCCGTGCTGATACCGACGCGCAGCCCCGTGAACGGCCCCGGGCCCACACCGACCACGATGCGGCGAAGGTCGCCGGGCACGCAGCCAGCCTCGTCCATCGCCGCAGCGAGCGTGGGTGCCAGCAGCTCCCCGTGGCTTTGCGCATCGCGCACCGTGACTTCGGCAAGGATGATATCGGCGCGCAAACACGCCGCGGTGATCACTGATGTGGAGGTGTCCATCGCGAGCAGCACTGGGTCAGGCTAACGTGGGTAGTCCCAACTGCTCATGGAAGGACGACTTATGCTCACTCGCTTGTTCTCTCACCTAGGTACGCCCGTCGTCGAGGTCAGCGCTCACTGCGACCTGCCCTGCGGCGTCTACGACCCGGCGCAGGCCCGGATCGAAGCCCAGTCGATCAAAGGCATCATCGAAAAGGTCAACGCCAGCGACGACCCCGAGATGAAGGCCCGCGGCCGCATCATCAAGGAAGAGCGTTCCGAGTTGGTCAAGCACCACGTTTCGGTGTTGTGGACCGACTACTTCAAGCCGCCGCACTTCGAGGCCTACCCGCAGCTGCACGTGTTGGTCAACGAAGCCACTAAGTTGGCCGGCGCCTCGGGCACCAAGTCGTCTTGGGACGTGGCCGTTGCCGACGAGCTGCTTGCCAAGATCGATGAGATCGCCGAGATCTTCGCCGAGACCAAGAAGGCGTGAGTACCAGGACCACGTGATGCCCTCTGCGGTCGTTATTTAACAGCAGAGGGCTCGTGCATGCGCGATGGCCAGAACTCTAGGGACAGCATGTCTGTCCGCGAGATCTGGCCATCGCGAACGAGTACACGGCACAACTCACGCAATACCTTCGGGTCGTAGTCGTAACCCATCCCCAGCCGAAGGCGTTGTAGCGCGCGCATCCGGGTAGCAGATTCCAGCGAGACCCCCACGAGGTCGTCGTAGGCGTTGACCACCCGCACGATGCGACTGGCCATCGGGATGTCCCCCATCTGTTCCAGACGCCAGTATGGCGTTGCCTGGTGCGCCACCACCGTGGCCACCCGCGACAACTCGGCCGTGCGCGCCAGCAGCGCAGCCCCCGCAGTCGCAACCCTTCGTTGATCCAGGGCAGATGTGTGCGTGGTCGCGCCACCAGGGATAGGCCGTTGCAGCGACAACTGGCCTAGGTCGTGTAGCAACGCCGCGTATTCCAGATCCTTCAGCAATGGTTCTGAGAGCCCCATCTGACGCCCAACCGGCACCGCCAGCCGGGCAACCCGTGCGGCATGCCCAGGGTCGGTAAAGCCCCCTTGGTCCGTGAGTTTGGACAAGGCCCACACCGTTTGTCGCTGACCATCGGCGACGTGAGCCTGGCGGCGTACAGCCATGAGCAACAACACCAGCGGCACCACGAAGATGGCCACCGCCACGACCCCCACTGCGCGGGTGGCCAGAGCCGTCGACACCGCGGTGCTGATGACGCCCAAACCGATAGGGGCCACAGCTTTGAACTCGTCGGCCAGCGCGTACCGCAGCACGGTGTGCTCTTGAGCGGCCCGCT
>JBBQNO010000117.1:0-7037 GCA_038330045.1 Actinomycetales bacterium
ACGCCTTTCCCTGTGCCAGTCAGTGTGTGAGCGTTGCCCCTCGAAGGCCACCACCGCTCCGCACGTCTCGCAGACAGGAAGCCGGGGCCCTCGGGAGTTGGTTCGGTAACCGCTGAGGACTCGGACGCTGTCTAGGCCCAAAAATTCTCGCATTCTGGTGAAGACTGCCATCACCCCATCGTGCCAGTCCAGCCATTCAACTAATGCGGACGGGTCGTAGCCATTGACGCTTACGCGGCGTGTTTCCTCGTGCTGAGTTCGCCATCCCCGTATGGCGATCCCCCATCGGTGACGGTCTCGACTTCTGTCGCGTCAGTGGCTGTTCCTGTGCCAGACCGCATGACGTTCCCCAAATGACGCACCTGTGAGTGTCGATGCATACCCCTAGCGAACGAGTCAGGCCCGCCCGCATCTTAGGGGTCGCTGACGTTTCTGAAGGAAGTGCGAGCAGAGGGTTGGGATGGACCTGTCATTTTCAGGAGCCGGTTGCGCTGGGTGTCAAAAGTCGTGCTCACTGGCCCGTCAGGGGTGGTGGTTCTGTGTGTCGAGGAGTGCGTAGGGGTGGGGGTCTGCGCCTGTCGCGGCTCCGGTGGTGTGCTCGGCGTGGGAGAGCGCCTCGGCGAGGAGCCGCCGTACGTGGTCGCTGGTGGCTGAGTAGTAGATGAAGGTGCCTTCTCGGCGGCTGTCTACTAGTCCCGCGAGGCGGAGTTTGGAGAGGTGCTGGCTGACGGTGGTTGGGCTGGTGGCTACGAGTTGAGCTAGGCACCCGACGTTGGATTCACCCTGCAGCAGCGCCCAAAGGATTTTAACTCTTGTGGGATCGGCCAGCATTCGGAAACTGTCGGCGGCCCGGTGGGCATCTCGATCGTGGGGGACCGTCATCGGGGGCAGGTCGTGATGCACGTCACCTATAGTACCGCTTTCGTATCTTCACATGTATGCAGGTAGGGTGGGAGGGTGAGCGAGAGACATCCCATCCCCCCATTGCAGGGTGACCATGATCATGGCCGAGGTTTGTGGTCGCGGGTTGGTCACGCCGTGAAGCCGCACAGCCACGACCATTCCGAGGCGATCATGACCGCTGAGGAATCGAGTAGTCATGGCATCCGGGCTGCTTGGATCGGGCTGGCCGGGATGGCGGCCACGGCCATCATGCAGATTTTCATCGTGGCGATCAGCGGCTCTATCGCCCTTCTGGCGGATACTTTGCACAACGTGGGCCACCTGGCGACCACGATCCCGTTGATCATTGCCTTCCGGTTGGGTCGTCGGCCTGCTACGTCTCGTTATACCTATGGTTTCCGGCGGGCTGAGGATCTGGTCGGGTTGCTTATTGCTGCGGTGATCGCGCTCTCAGCGGTGTTGATCATTTGGGAATCGATACGCGCGCTGAACAACCCTCGGCCGTTGACCAACCTGGGCTGGGTGCTGGCTGCGGGCCTGGTTGGGGCAGCGGGTAATGAGCTGGTGGCGTGGTATCGCATCCGAGCCGGTAAGCGCATCGGCTCGGCCGCTCTCATCGCGGAGGGCAACCATGCCCGCGCGGATGGTCTGACCTCTGTGGCTGTGGTCATCGGTGTTGCGGGGGCCTGGCTCGGGTTCCCCGAGCTTGATGCCATCATCGGTTTGGTCATCGCTGCGGTGATTGTGTGGATCCTGGTGAATTCCACCCGCACTGTGATAAGTCGCCTGATGGATGGCGTTGACGACGGCACTCTGGAGCGGGTCGAGTCCGTGGCAGCGGCCGTCCCTGGTGTCCTGGACGTGCAGGAGACGCGGGCGCGGTGGTCCGGTCACCGGATGGAGACCGAGTTGTGTGTGACCACGGACTCGTCTTTGTCGCTGCCGGATGGACATGCGCTGGGCCGGGCTGTCGAGGCGGCTTTGATCACCGGTGTGCCGCACGTGGACCGGGCTGTCGTCCGCGTCGCCCCTACGGGCGCGGTCCTGCCGGGGGCGGTCATGGCCGATGTCCATGACTGACGTCGAGGCCCGGCCCGGCCTCCGGGCGCGGCGTCGTCTCGGGGGGATCGACGCGGCGCGGGGGTTGGCGATCCTGGGGATGATCATCGTCAATGTGGGTCCCGTGGGGCCGGAGAACGTCTTGCAGCGGATCTACCTTTTGCCGTTTGGCCGGGCTTCTGTGCTGTTCGTGACGATCGCCGGCGTGGGGATGGGGTACTTCATGCGCAGCCGGCGGGGCAAAGAGTTGTGGACGGCTCTTTCCTGGCGGGTAGCTCTGCTGTTCTTGCTAGGGGCCGCGCTGCAGTCGGTGACTGACAGCGTGAACCTCATCTTGCAGACGTATGCGGTGCTGTTCCTGCTCGCGCCACTGCTGTGGAAATTCTCCTCACGCGTCCTGGCCACGCTGGGCGTGGTGATTATGGTGGCTGGCCCGTTGTGGATCGTGACCCACGATGTCGCCCAGCCATGGGGCCATTCCCTGGAGGGAATCACCCTCACTACGGCCCCCTTAGAAGGCCTGCACTCTCTCGTGCTCACCGGTCCCTACCCGCTAGCCAGTTGGACGGTCCCGTTCATCGCCGGGCTGCTGTTGTCCCGGGTTGACCTGGCCGACGTCCGCCGGTTAAACCGCATGATCGTCATCGGCGGCGCTGCTGCGGTGATGGCGTTCCTGATCGCTAACCTGGCCTACACGCTCCTCGGGCCGGAAGCTGACCAGGGCTTTTCCCGCATCTTCACCGGCGCCGGTCACGGCCAGATGCCCCTATGGCTGATCTCCAGCATCGGCGGTGCCGTCTTTGCTATCGCCGCCTGCCAGCGCCTCGCCCAACTCGCACCACCGGCGATTGACTGGCTCGCCAAGTGCGGCCGACTCGCCTTCACTATTTACGTCCTTCACGTGCTCATCCTCGCGGTGGCTAAGCCAGCGGACGGGTTCTCCTTCGGACAAGGCGTCCTGGTCGCGTTAGCCCTCAACGTCGGCGCACTCGGCCTTGGGGTGCTCTGGGCCAGGACTGGACGTCAGGGACCGTTGGAGTGGCTGCTGCGACATTCCTGGCTCCGCAGGCCACCGCAGCGGCCCGCGAAAAGACGACCCTCGACCCCGAACGGTGGACAAAGTTGAACCCCAGAATCATGCGATTGACCACGGCCGGCGTGCTGCTGCTGTTTCTCAGTTCCTGCTCGGGAGCTGACGACCCATCGAGACCCGAAGGCGCGACCCAAACCGCTTCACCCACGCCGACCCCGGTGGAGTCGCAGGAGGAATCGCAGGAGACCACCGAGGAGCGGTCGGCCCTGGGCGCTTACGGCGTTAGCTCGGGCCACCCCCTCGCTTCGAGCGCTGGTATGGCGATCCTGGACCAGGGCGGGTCGGCAGTAGACGCCGCGATCGCGGCGGCCTTCGCCGACGGGGTCATGCAGCCGGCGTCTTCGGGCATCGGCGGTGGCGGCGCGACGATCGTGGTGAGCCAGGGGGACGCGGCCCACTACGACTACCGCGAGGTCGTCAACGCTGCCGGCCAAGTCCCCAAAGACGGGGTGGGCGTGCCGGGCTTCGTCGCGGGTCTGGTGGAGCTGCACGAGGAGTACGGCGTGCTGGCGTGGGAAGACCTCCTGGCCCCCGCCATCGAAATCGCCGAGGAAGGGGCCCCGGTATCGGGCTATCTAGCCGGGTCCATCGCCTCGCCCAATGGTCAGCAGGTGACAGGCGGGCTGTCCCACTTCCAAGGTGACGACGGCGCGCCTCTGCAAGAAGGCGACATCCTCGTCCAGACCGAATTAGCCGAGAGCATGCGTCAGATCGCCGAGGACCCCGACACTGTGTACACCGGCGCGCTCAGCGAACCGTTGCTGCAGGTGCCCGGGCTGGACCAACAGACGTTTGAGGATTACGAGGTACAGGTGTCGACGCCACCGCAAGGACAGGTAGGCGACTACATCGCGCTCTCTGGCGCACCGGCGCTGCCCGGCGCTGCGATCATCCAGATGATGCAAATCGCTGAGGCCGCTGGGATCGGCGAGGTCGACCCCGACTCCGCGGACTTCGTCGACTTGCAGTCGCAGGCCTGGCAGGTCGCGGAAGGCTCGGTGCAGGAATACTTCGGCGACCCGGACTTCGTTGACGTCCCAGTCGATGAGCTCACCGACCCTGAGCGCAACGCCGAGATCGCCGCCGATCTCACCGGCGGCGGGTCGGCCTCCGCGGCCTCGGCACTACGGGAGCCCTACCAGGGGGCGGCTAACACCACCCACATCTCGGTCGTAGACGCGGACGGCACGGCAGTGTCAATGACGAACACAATCACCAACTACTGGGGCAGCGGGCGGTACGTCAACGGCTTCTTCCTCAACGACCAGCTCGAGAGGTTCTTTGACATTGGCGTCGCCGAAGCCAACACCCCCGAGCCGGGCCGTCGCTCCGTGACGTGGAGCTCCCCATCGATGGTGCTCGATGAGCAACGGCGGCCGGTGCTCATCGTCGGCACGCCCGGCGGGGGCCAGATCCCGAACACGACCGCGAGCGTCGTCACACGTTGGGCCCTACACGACCAAGAACTCTCCGAGGCGATACCCGCCGACCGGTTCCGACTCACCGACGGAGAGCTCCGGCTGGAGTCAGCGACCTTGGCGCAGAAACTCACCGCCCGCGGCTACAACACCCGTGTGATCGACCCCATCGACCGTGCCGACTTCGGCTCGGTCCAGGCCCTAGACATCGACTGGGAAAACCGTGTAGTCACCTCCTTCGCCGACGACCGACGCTCAGCCGGATACAGCGTGGCCACCGAAGACGACCCGGTGCCCCAGACCGGCCCATAACCTTCGGGTGGTGCGTGCTGCGGATCTGAAGCGTTCGGGGCCGATGTGTGGCAGCCATCACCGAATGGGGATCCCCAATCGGTGACTGTGGCGACCTCGGTCGCGGCAGTGTGGGCTCCCGTGCCAGCACCGCACGCGTTGGGCTTGCGGCGACAGGACTGCAGTGGCCGCAAGGCAGAGCCACAACTCGGTGTCTTGCCGCTAACGACCATCAAACTCGAGAACGTCGCCATCGCAGTCCGCGACCTCGAAGTGACCATCGACTTCTTCAATGACTCGGCTTAACCGTCCTGGGGCGTGACACGGTCAGCGGAGAGTGGGCCGATACTGCCGTCGGCCTCAACGGCAACCATGCCCAAATCACCAGGCCGCAAACCTCAGACGGCAACGGTCGCCTCGAACGGTCGAGCGCATCTACCCTGACTCGAATCGACGCTGACTCCAGACAGACCGTAGGCAGTCAGATAGTGTTCTGGGAATGCCCCTGGTGACCATTAACACTGACGCGGGGGAGTCCCTCGGACTGCACAGTTTCGGGATGGACCTCGACGTCATGGATAGTGTCGACTGGGTCAACGTGGCTTGCGGGTCTCACGCCGGTGACCCCGACACCATGGACCAGACCGTCAAGGCGGCGGCCGATCGCGGCCTCGCCGTCGGCGCTCACCCCGGCCTCCCGGACATCGTCGGATTTGGGCGCCGCGAGTTGAAGATGACCCCGGCGGAGGTCGAGTGTCTCGTGACCTTCCAAGTGGGAGCGCTCACCGGTTTCCTGAAGCGCCATGGAGTCGCCCTTCACCACGTGAAGCCTCACGGAGCCTTGTACGCAATGCTGGCGCGAGACCCGGACCTCATGCGCGCAGCCGCTAGAGTCGCCGTTCTCTACGACGTGCCGATATTGGGGATGGCTGGGACCACACACGAGTTCGTGTGCAAGGACATGGGGGTCCCGTTTGTTGGCGAGTTGTACGTTGACCTCGATTACAGCCCCGACGGCTCACTGATCATCCAACGTCGTCCCACGCCCAAGAATCCTGAGGAGGCCGCGGCCAGGATCAGGTCGGCACTCACCGGCAACGGCGTCGAGGCAACTGACGGAAGTTCGCTCGATGTCCAGTTCCAGACGGTGTGCGTTCACTCCGACATTGCCGGGGCTCCCGGCATAGCTCGAGCCGTTCGTGACGTCATCGACGCTCACTAGTCGAATCCACCATCCAGCGACCCATCAAGGAGTTCTGCGTGTCAACTGATGAAGCCTTCTCGCTGACGGAAGTCACTATCCGTCAACTGATCGATGCCTACACCTCGCGCACGGTCACGGTCCGTTCGGTGGTGCAGCAGTACCTCGATCGAATCGAGAGCATCGACCGATCGGGTCCCCAGTTGAACTCGGTGATTGCGACCAACGACACCGCTCTGGAGCGAGCTGACGAGCTGGACGCTCATCTCGAGAGCACCGGTGAGCTCGCTGGCCCCCTCCACGGGGTGGTCATGGTCTTGAAAGACAACATCGACACCCATGATGTGGACACTACGTGTGGCAGCGAAGCGCTCCTGGGTCACAGGCCGCACCGAGATGCGGTCGTCGCGTCCCGCTTGCGGGAGGCGGGCGCGGTCATTCTCGCGAAGACCACGCTTCCTGACTTCGCGACATCGTGGTTTTCCTACTCATCCGTCAGCGGGGAGACCAAAAACCCCTACGCGCTCGACCATGACCCCGGCGGTTCCAGCGCGGGGTCGGCCGCGGCAGTTGCGGCGAACCTCGCGACCGCGGGTCTAGGCACCGACTGCGGCGGTTCGATCCGCCTCCCGGCCTCGTTCTGCAACCTGGTGGGCGTGCGATCGACTCCGGGCGTGGTGCCCCGGACCGGCACGGGCTTCCTCGTCGAGTTCCAGGACACCGTTGGACCCTTGGCCAGAACGGTCGAGGACGCGGTCGCCGTCTTCGATGTCATCTCCGGATACGACGAGGGCGATGCGTTTTCAGTGTCCGCGACGATGGGGCAACCGCCGGTCCGGTATAGCGACAGCCTCGTTGCCGACGGGATGAAGGGAGCCCGCGTCGGTCTGGTCACCAACGCCCTCGGGGATGACGCCGATCAGGACAGCGCGGCCGTGAACGCTCTCGTCCGCGGCGCCGCAGAGGACATGCGCTCCGCTGGTGCGGAGGTCGTCGAGGTCGAGATTCCAGATCTCTTCGACTTCCTCGCCGACACCAGCCAGTACATTGCGTGCTCACGCCACGACATCGA
>JBBQNO010000118.1:0-7015 GCA_038330045.1 Actinomycetales bacterium
CCCAACGGGTCGAGATGTGGGCAGGTAGGGACCGTTGGCCCGGACCACGATGGCGCACCACACATCTTTCCGGTCAACCGCGTCGTCGATCACGGGAGCATCGTTTGTCGCAGCGGCGTTGACGCCGACCACCACGGGGCGATCCGGGCTAGGAAGCTCGCTGGTTCCGTCGCGGACGATGACCACGGGGGCAGCGGGCATAGCCTGCGATCGCGTAGGAAGTTGCCCCCAGCAGCTGGGTCCCGACCCGGCCGCGGCCATGGCTGCCCAAGACCATCATCGACGCGTGCTGGACACCTCGCCCAGGTCGACCTTGGCGGTGAACAGGGACCCTGCAGTCTCGACCTGCAGGCCCGGAAAACTCTTCAGGACGGAGTCCCGACCACGCTGTTCGGCGACCCTCGCAGCCCAGGTGAGGGCCGCCTCGGACGGCCCGGAACCGTCATACTCAACGACGATTGAACGACTGTGTGTTGATGACGGTGATGCATGGTCGACTCCTACTGACGTGTCCTGCGCTGCGTGAGCTCAGGACGACGGGCGGTTCCCTGCGAGCAACGGAGCAAGAACGCTCACCTTGGGAGTCTGTGGTGTGTAGAGCTCACAGCCCAGTGCCGAAAGTATGGGGTTCTCGATGCGTGATTCCGCCGCCACAACCAGGGTGAGACGTGCTGAGACTGTGGTGCGGTACCTTGCATCATGCTCCGGGGGAAGGTCGCCGATCCTCAACTATTCGAACCTCAACTAATCGAAACCACCGCAGACCAGTGGTACACCTCAGACGAATGGTCCACCGTCGTCCATAAGGAAGGCGGACCACACATGGTCGTGGTGGTGGAGCCATGCCGCGACCTGTCCGTCGTTGCCTTCGAGCGCGTTTTGTTGGGACTGCCGAGGATTGAGCGCACACGCATCGAGGCGCTCCGGCGATGGCCAGATCGCCTCAACTCGGCTATCGGTTGGCATCTCCTCCACCGGATGGCGAATCAGCACGGTATGACAGTTCGCCGCGACATCGATGGTCGCCCTTCCGCCGACCCTCCGTTCCATGTCGGCCTGTCGCACAGCGATCGTTGGACCGCCGTTGCCCTGAGCCGCCTCGGTCGCATAGGCATCGACATCGAAGCGGTCCGCCCGGTGACCACCACGCTTGAACGACGCTGCCTGACTGAGCATGAACTCGCCTGGCTCGACGACATCGAGCCGGAGCTAGAGCGCAGCCATCGTTTCTTTCGGGTCTGGACCGCCAAAGAGGCCTACCTGAAGGCGCTCGGGGTGGGGCTCTCGGTGGATCCCCGAGAGGTCACCATCGACTGTTCAGGACCACAACCGGTCTTGCTGGGTACGGGTACTGAGCACTGGGATTTCACGTTCGCCTCCCCCTGCCCCGGGTTATGTATGACGGTGTGCACCGAGCGCGCCTCGTGACGCCCCCGAACGCCCTGCTCGACATACTCGTCGCCGCTGCCCGCCAATCGCCCGAGCAGGTCATCGTCCACGTGGATGGTGACGGCGGCGAGCACGCACAGACGCACCGCGAGTTGCTCGACGACGCCTTACGTGTGGCCGGCGGGTTACGGGCCGCCTTGATCGCCGCCGGAACGCCCGTGATCGTCCTGCCAGGCGGCAGCGCCGACTTCTTAGCCAGTTTTTGGGGAGCACTGGCGGCCGGGCTCGTTCCGGTCCCGATGGCGGCCGTCCCAGCCAAGGTGTATGCCGTGTGGTCCCACCTCGGCCACCCCGCGGTCATCGTGGACGACACGGTGGCGCCGCTGATCAAAGCAGCGATGGCGGGTGGGCCGCGGCTGCTGAACGTCTCCGACCTGCGAACCTCGCCAACGATCGATGAAGTCCACACACCCGATCTCAGCGACGTCGCCTTCCTGCAGTTCTCCTCCGGCAGCACCGGCACGCCTAAAGGTGTCGAGCTCACGCACGCCAACGTCCTCGTCAACATCGAGCAGGCACGCGCCACCGGTGCCGTCAAGGAAGACGACGTGATCGTGACATGGCTGCCCTACTTCCACGACATGGGCCTCATCGGCGCCCACCTCACCCCGCTGTCGGCCCGCATCAAGCAGGTGAAACTCGACCCCATCGACTTCGGTAAGCGGCCCGCACTCTGGTACGAAACCGCGCAGCGGCACCGGGCCACGCTGCTTCCGATGGCCAGCTTCGCGCTCGCCGTGACGATCCAGCGCGTGCCAAGCGAGCAGGTCGCCCGCCTCGATCTCAGCACGGTGCGTCTGGTCGGCGTCGGGGCGGAGCCGATATCGGCACGGATATGGCGCGACTTCATCTCGCATATGGCCCCGGCCGGCCTTAATCCGATGGCCCTGGCGCCCCTCTACGGGCTAGCGGAAGCTACCGTCGCCGTAGCGTTCCCTCCCCCGAACGAGGTGGCCCACCCGATATTCCTCGACCGCTGGGCGCTCGCCGACGGCCGTGCCGTTGACGCCCCCTCAGCGGACGTAGACGCCGGAGCGGACGGCAATCTTGGGCCAGCGGAGTTTATGGACGTGGGCTTCGCGGTCACCGGCGGCGAGTTACGGATCGTCGATGACGACGGCGCCGCGGTGGCGGACTCGGTCATCGGGGAGATCCAGTTCTGTGGACCCAATGTGGCGCGCGGCTACCACCGGCGACACCAAGAAACTGCCGACACCTTCGTTGACGGGTGGCTGCGGACGGGTGACCTGGGGTTCATGCGCTCAGGCCGCCTCTGCGTCACCGGTCGTGTTAAAGACGTTCTCTTCGTCAACGGACAAAAGTTCCACGCCCACGACATCGAGCAAATCGTGGCGTCCACACCGGAAGCCCCGGGTGGTCGGGTCGCCGTCGTGGGCTCGAGCGACCCCGCCACGGGAGCCGAGCAGGTGTCCGTGTTTCTGACTTCGCGCGGCGCGTCCATCGTCGAGTTGGGCCCTGCGCTGATCGCGGTCCGGACTCGAGTGCGTGAAGCCTTGGCCCATCCCGACGTCCACATCTACCCCATTGCGGCAGGGGACTTCCCCCGCACCACAAGCGGCAAAATTCAGCGAGGCACACTGCGCGAACTCCTCGTCGCCGGGGCCTTCTCCTCGTTAGCCGACGAGGTCGCTGGAGCCTGTGCCGATGCCAGAGCTTCAGAAATGCACCCTTCACTGACTTCCCGTGCGCAGGAGTCGCCAACCCGGTCGCGCAGCGACGTCCAGACGGCCATCACCGACATCTGGGCTCGCGTGCTCGCAGTCCCCGCCTACACCATCGAGGTCGAGGACCGCTTTCTGGCGATCGGTGGATCGTCACTAACTGCGATGCAGGTCCTCGGCGAGTTGGAGCGCTCATTCGGCACTCGACTCAGCCCGGCCGTGCTCTCGCGGTGTGCCACCGTGGCCGCGCTGACCGACCACATCCTCGACCTTCCCGCACCTCGACCCGAGCCGCCATACGAAGCGGCGATTGCTCCCTCGACACCCGTGAATGAACCCGCCGCAGTCGTCGCACTCGCCTGCCGCTTCCCCGACGCCGACACCCCGGAGGCGTTCTGGAGCAACCTCATCGCAGGTCGAGACAGCGTCACCGAGGTTCCGAATGCGCGTTGGACGTCATCGGCGGGCACCAGACTCCGATGGGGTGCTTTCCTCGACAATGTGGGCGGTTTCGACGCGGACTACTTCGGAATCAGCAACGGCGACGCCGCAGTGATGGACCCGCACGCCCGGATCTTTTTGGAGGTTGCGCACGAAGCGCTGGAGAGAGCCGGGTACGCCGGCGAGCGCCGTACCGGCCGCCGCGTCGGGGTTTTCGTGGCGATCGGCGAAAGCCACTACCCAGAGTTGCTCCGCGATGCCATCGCCGGCGGATTCGCACCGTCCTCAGCTGCGCTCACTGGCAATCTGCGCAACCTCGTCGCCGCCCGGATCTCTCACCACCTCGACCTCACCGGCCCAGCCATGGTCGTGGACACCGCCTGTTCGTCCGCGTTGGTCGCTCTGCATCTGGCGAGACAAAGTTTGGAGTCCGGGGAGTGCGATCTGGCGGTGGTCGGTGGGGTCCACCTGAACCTCACCGACACGGCATACACCCTGCTTGAGGCCGCTGCCGCGTTGTCGCCGACGGGTCGGTGCCACACCTTCAGCGCCGACGCGGACGGGTTCGTGCCAGGGGAAGGCGCTGCGGCCCTCGTGCTCGAACCCGTGGCCACCGCGCACACCTCCGGGGACCCGGTGCTGGCGGTGGTCCGCGGGAGCGCGACGAACAACGACGGCCGATCACTGAGCCTCATGGCCCCCAACCCGCTGCTGCAGGAGGCGGTGATCACGGCGGCGTATACCGACGCTCAGGTCGATCCCGCGACCGTCAGTTATATCGAGGCGCACGGGACGGGCACCGCGGTCGGCGACCCGATCGAGGCCCGGTCGCTGATGCGGACCTTCCCGGCCACGCGTGAACCGAGGTGGCTCGGCTCGGTCAAAACCAACGTCGGACACCTACTCAACACCGCCGGGATGCCGAGCTTGCTCAAAGTGGTGCTGTCGCTGCAGCACCGCCAACTGCCGCCGTCCCTGCACTACGGGGCCCCGTCACCTCAGTTCGACCTAGCCTCGGCGGGATTCGCGGTGGTGACCGAGCCGCAGGCGTGGCACTCACCCGGCCCGCTGCGCGCAGGCATCAACGGTTTCGGATTCGGCGGCACCAACGCACATATCATTCTCGAAGAGGCCCCCGAAACCCCCGCGCTCACCGCATCTACACAGACGTCGCAGGGGCCTCATCTGCTCACCCTCTCGGCGGCCTCTGAGGAGGGACTGCGCGCGGCCGCATACGCCCTAGCGGCATACGTGCGCGACCATCCCGACCTCGACGAGGGCGACGTATGCCGCAGCGCTAGCACCGCGCGCGACGACGCGTCTCACCGTCTCGCGCTGGCGGTCGACGGCGACCTCGCGCAACAGTTGGAGGACGCCGCAGCGCATCGGACACTCGGGGTCGTGGCCCTTCGACGACCTCGGGTGGTCTTCCTTTCGCCGGACCAAGGCTCACGACAAAGGGGCATGGGCCCAGAGGTCTCGCCGGCGCATCGGTTGCGGGAGTGGGGAGTCCATCCAGATGCCGTGTTGGGTCACGGCGTCGGCGAGATGACCGCTCCCCTTCAGGATCTTCTTGACGACGGCTACGACACGTTCGTCGAGATGGGCCCTGAGGCCGGGCTTTCACGGCTGCTTCGCCACCACGCGAAGACCCACAGCCGCGACCGCAAGATCACCGTCGTGTCGATGCTGGACGGCACGGCTGACCCCGAGACGGCACTCGTGGCTGCGGTCGGGCAGTTGTGGATGCACGGCACCTCCATCACCAGGCCTGATGCACTGTCGACCCGCCCACGGGTGCCGGTTCCGACCTACCCCTTCCGGCGGACCCACCACTGGCTCCCGACCCTCCCCGAGATGCCTTCGACGAGGTCAATGTCCGTCTCGCCGCTGCTGCACCGCTTTGGGTGGGATGAAACGCCACTGCCCGCGGGGTCACGGCTGACCAGTGTGTGCATCGTGGGGCATGACGATGACCTCGCGGAGGCCCTGACCCAGCGGCTGGTCAGGCGCGGGGTCGAGGTCCACCGAACGCTCAGCGGTGACCTCCTCGACCACCCACCGACGTCTGCTGTCATCTTCGCGCCCGGCTCCCCCGATCGCCGCGCTGCGGCATACCCGCAGGCCGTGGCACCAGCCGCGTTGGCCGCGATGCTCGGTGTATGTCGCCAGCTCAGTGAGCGCCCCACTCCCCTGATCGTCGTGACGCACGACGTCGCAGTGACGGGCACGGTGGTCGAACGGCCGCGCCCGGGGCAGGCGATCCTGGCCGGGCTGGCGATGGCACTGCCGCAGGAGCATCCGCAGCAAAGTGTCCGCGTCGTGGACCTGTCGTCTTTGGACGATGACACCGACCGCCTCGACGCCCTCGTCCGCGAGATGGACGCTGGACCGGAGCCGGGCTCGGCGCAGTCGGTCGCGTGGCGCAAGGGTCGCCGGTTGAGCATGACGCCGATGCTGGGTGAATCGCCGCAGCGGGATCGGACGGCAGCCATGCCCGTCGATGGTCGCTACTTAATTACCGGTGGGGCCGGTGGTCTTGGGAGTGCCGTTGCGAGCGCTCTCGCTGCGCGAGGCCGCCCGGAAATCTTCCTGGTCGGGCGCGCCGCGGGTGTGCCGGTCGCCTTCCTCCACGAGCTCACCCAGCTCGGCGCGACCGCCCATTACGTGTCAGCTGACCTGTCGTCGACTGACGATGTTGACCGCTTGGTCAGCGGCTTGCCGCAGCTTGATGGCGTCTTCCATGCGGCCGGGGTCGCGACGCTCGGCAGTCTTCGATCGGTTCAGCCCAGCGAGGTGGCGGCCGTGCTGGCCCCCAAAGTGACGGGCACGCTGCTGCTGGCGCAAGCCCTTGATCGCCACGGTCGTCGGCCCGACACCTTCGTGGTGTTTTCGTCGATAGCCTCGGTGCTGCCGGGGTATGCCGGAGGGCTCGGTTCCTACGCCGCCGCCAACGCCTTCCTCGACGCCTTCGCCTCGTCCGAGACAGCGGCCGGTCGTCCGGTCCAGTCGCTGAACCTGTCCGCAGTGGCCGACACCGGGATGGCGAGCAGCGCACTCTTTGCCGCTACCGCAGCGACGTCGGGTACGCCGCAACTCTCCCGCCAACGCGCGGTCGACGCGATCCTTGAGGCGACGACACTGTCCGAACCTCGGCTTCTTGTCATGGACGCGATGGTGGACACCCCCGCCTCCATACCCGCACCGGCACCCGCCAACGCCGACGTGCCCATACCCGAGCCGGGAAGGTTGGCCCCCGCCGCACCTTCTCCTGGATCGTCCACGAACCAGTCGGTGCGCGACCTCCTCGCCCAACTGATCGGCCCCGAGATCGGCCAGCGACCCAACGAGATCGACGACGACGCCTCCCTGTTGACGATGGGGTTGGACTCGCTCACTGCGGTCGACCTCGTGAAGACCCTAGAACACGAACTCGGCACCTC
>JBBQNO010000119.1:0-6783 GCA_038330045.1 Actinomycetales bacterium
CATGGGCCATGCACTAGCCACCGGGCTACTCACCGAACCTGAAGAAGCCCAAGTGGCCCAGCGGCTGATGCGCGCGGACATGCTGCGCGAATTCGGAATCGCCACGTTGTCCAGCGACAACCCGGCCTACAACCCAACCGGGTACCACACCGGATCGGTATGGACACACGACAGCGCCATCATCCTGCGCGGCCTCGCCCTAGCCGGCTTTACCACCGAAGCCGACCGCGTCCACGAAGCCCTCGTACGACTAAGCACCCGCAATCACCACCGCTTCCCAGAACTCATCGCCGGTGAACCCGTCGGCAACCAACCCGTCCCATACCCAGCCTCATGCCGCCCGCAAGCATGGGCCGCAGCCAGCGCCGCCGTCCTACTCGCCTACCAAAACCATGCGTAGACATCTCACGACGCGTTAAATATCAACTGTCTCCACACGCGGGCTCAGACCTTTGCCGCCCTACTGCGTCTGTTTCACGCGGCCACCACCAGACTTTCAAGTGTCTAGAGCGCGTCTGGTTGTGGTGCATAAACGCGTCTGATGTACCTGCACGCAGCCACAGAGCGCGACTCCGCATCTGCCGAGCACCAGTCCGATGACTTTGTCGAGACTCAATCGCTCAGTTCGCAGCAGCACATTGCCGAGCTGATCCGCTGCTCCGCCCACCCGGACAGGGTGAACGGCAGTACACAAACCAGGGTGGCCAGCACCGCCAGGAGGCCAGACGCGTTCGCGCCCAGGCTGGCAAGAATCCGACGTTGCGTATTGCACCAAATTATCCGCGGAAGCGCCGCATACCTGTCCCCTACGGTCCTACCTCAGCGCCCCACATCAAGATCGGTTGCGCCATATTGCTGTTGTCGAGCACCCACGTGGCCTGCTGGCTCGGCGACTGTTCGAGGTAGAACCGCTGCGCCGCCGCGCGCGCGTTGTCGTGGTCGGAGCCGAGGTCGGGTACGGACCCATCGACATATAAGGAAGCGTCCCAGGCGTCATTGAGCTCTGGGCGGTGCAAGAAAGGGCCGTCCACAAGCAGCACGGCATCGGCCGAGGGCTCAACGGCGTCCGGGAGCACAGCCTCATCTGATTGCGGGTCGTAGATCGCGGGGCAGATCTCAATCCCGGATCGAAAGGGCAGCAAAGTGCGGCGTCGAAATGCCCCGTAGTCGTAACGGCCGTGGTACTCGGCTACCCACGGCTCGGCACCGGCAGAGGGCACAAGGTCCGAGTTCACGAAGCCGTCCATTGCGACTCGCACGACTTCCCGGCCAGCAAGGCGCTCGGCCAGGGCTACGAGTTCGGCGGCCACGTGGGACGTGCCAGCAGTCACTGCGCCGTCAATGCCCACCACGGCCCGTTCCCCAGGCTTGGTTCCCCATCACCAGACCCAGGAGGTCCACCAAGACGAGTTGGCGCACGGGCACAAAGCCTGCGAACGACATACTGCGCGCTAGCCGACGGTGACGGTGGGCGCACCCACTGAGCTAGTGGCCACCTCGTCGCTGTCTTTTTCCATCTCTTCGGCCAAGCGCATGGCCTCTTCGATCAGCGTCTCCACAATCTGCGACTCCGGGACCGTCTTGATGACCTCGCCTTTGACGAAGATCTGACCCTTACCGTTGCCGCTGGCCACCCCAAGGTCAGCCTCACGTGCCTCCCCTGGGCCGTTGACGACACAACCCATCACCGCAACACGCAGTGGCACCTCCATTCCCTCCAGCCCTGCGGTAACTTCCTCGGCCAACGTGTAGACGTCCACCTGAGCTCGTCCGCACGAGGGACAAGAGACGATCTCGAGTTTGCGCGGCCTCAGATTCAAGCTCTGCAGGATCTGATCGGCGACCTTGACTTCTTCGACTGGCGGGGCCGACAAGGAGACCCGGATGGTGTCGCCGATGCCCTGAGAGAGCAATGCGCCAAAAGCAACCGACGACTTGATGGTGCCCTGGAAAGCCGGGCCAGCCTCGGTAACCCCGAGGTGCAGGGGCCAGTCGCCAGCCTGGGAGAGCAATTCGTACGCGCGCACCATGACGACTGGGTCGTTGTGTTTCACCGAAATCTTGAAGTCTCGGAATCCGTGCTCCTCGAACAGCGAGGCTTCCCAGACCGCCGACTCCACCAGGGCTTCGGGAGTAGCTTTGCCGTACTTCTCCATGATCCGCTTGTCCAGTGAACCGGCATTGACGCCGATCCGGATGGAAACCCCCGCGTCGCTTGCGGCACGGGCAATCTGCTTGATCTGGTCGTCGAATTTGCGAATATTGCCTGGGTTGACGCGCACCGCAGCGCAACCGGCATCGATCGCTGCGAAGACGTACTTCGGCTGGAAGTGAATGTCGGCGATCACTGGGATCTGCGACTTCTTCGCGATCGCGGGCAACGCGTCTGCGTCGTCTTGGCTGGGGCATGCCACCCGCACAATGTCGCAACCGGTCGCCGTCAGCTCCGCGATCTGTTGCAGTGTGGCGTTGATGTCGGTGGTCGGAGTGGTGGTCATCGACTGCACCGAGATGGGTGCGTCACCGCCGACCTCGACCTTGCCTACCTTGATCTTGCGCGTCTTGCGCCGAGGGTTGAGCACAGGCGGCGGGGCGGCAGGCATGCCGAGGGAGATGGGGGTGCCAACAGTCATGACTTCAGTATCGCCCACGAGGCTGGCGAAACGCTGACCGGTATGCCGTGTGCTTGCGCACGCCAGTCGAGGTAGCACCTCACCGGGCAAGTCGGCTTGGAGCCAAGCGCCTATCCAGCGAGGCGAATCGGGTTGACCAGGTCTGCATACACCAGCAGCAGGGTCATCCCGATTAAACACATAGCGACCGAATACGCCACCGGCAGCGCCTTGGCGATATCCACCGGGCCGGGGTCGGGCAGCCCGCGCATCCGGGCATACGTCTTCTTGGTGCCCTCCCACAGAGCCCCAGCGACGTGGCCACCATCCAAGGGCAGCAGAGGGATCATGTTGAACACGAACAGCGCGATGTTCAAGGAAGCAAGCAGTGACAACAACAGCACCATCCTCGATGAGATCGATTCGGTCAGCGGGCCGAAGTCCCCTGACGTGACCTCCCCGGCGACGCGGCCAACGCCCACGACGGACATCGGTCCCTCGTTGTCGCGCTCGCCGCCGCCAAAAGCGGCCTGGAAGACCCCGACCAATTTCTCCGGGAGTTGCAAGAAGATGCCCGCCGTGTCCTTAAGCGCTCCCCCGACGAAGGCAGGAGCCTCGCTTAGTGGTGCCGGGACGTAGGTGAACGAACCGCTTGCCCCTAGGAAGCTGACGTCGCCGATGACCGGCTCGCCCGCGGCGTCTAATTGAACGGTGCCATCGGGGTTGCGCACGCCGAGTTGGCGCGTGACCAGATCCGCAGTCAAGGTCTGTTGGGTGCCGTCTCGATCAATGAGCAGGGTCGCCCGGGATCCGGCGTTTTGCAGTTCGTATGACGTCACTGCCCACTCGCTGACGGGCGTGCCGTTGACGGCCAGGATGGTGTCGCCCGCTTCGAGACCTGCCGCGTTGGCTGGAGCGACAGGTTGGCCTTCGCAGTCGGTGACGGCAGGGTCGGTGGGCGCACACACGGACACAGCCGAGACGGTGTTGGTGATCTGTGGCAACCCGTAGATGGTCATGATCCCGGTCAGCAGCACGGTCGCAATGACGAGGTTCATGAACGGGCCGCCGAGCATGATGATCACCCGCTGCCACACCGGGAGTTTGTAGAAGACACGGTCCTCATCGCCGGGGCCGACTTCTTCGAGAGACTCGGCGCGGACCTGCTCGGTCATTTGGCCCCAACGCCCGGTGGTGGAGGTCCGCAGCTTGCCGTCGTCTTGGGGTCTCGGGGGGAACATGCCGATCATGCGGATGTATCCACCTAGCGGAATGGCCTTCACTCCGTATTCGGTCTCGCCTCGACGCGTAGACCACAGGGTCGGGCCGAAACCCACCATGTATTGCGTGACCTTGACGCCGAATTTTTTTGCGGGCACCAAGTGGCCGATCTCGTGCAGCCCGATAGAGGCGGCTATCCCGACCACCATCAACAACACCCCGACGAGGTACAGCATTAGCGACGTCCGTTCATCTCATCAGCATTCGTGCCCATGGTGGCCTTAACCCTGAACTGCCATCATCGCTGATGCAGCTTCGGACCTGGCCCACGCGTCTGCGGCCAGCACCTGATCCACACTCTCCACCACCTCAACCGCTGAGGCGCCCACAGAGTTCCGAGGTGATGAGTTCCGAGTTGATGAGTTCCGAGTTGATGAGTTCCGAGGTGATGAGTTCCGAGGTGATGAGTTCCCGCCCGATGAGTTCCGGCTCGGTGTTGGCGACGCGTGAGTCTCCAACACGCGCGCGACGGTCTCGACGATTGAGGGGAAGTTGATCTGGCCCGCGTGGAAGGCCGCGACACAGGCTTCGTTGGCTGCGTTGTAGACGGCGGGATGGGTGCCGCCAGCGCGGCCCGCCTCTCGCGCGAGATGCACTGCTGGGAAGGCTGCGTCGTCCAGTGGCATGAACTCCCACGTGCTGGCTTTCGACCAGTCGCACGGCACGTCCACCGCATCCAGTCGATCCGGCCAGGAGAGGCCCAGGCCGATGGGCACCAGCATCCGCGGCGGCCCCATCTGGGCGATCGTCGATCCGTCCACGAATTCGACCATCGAGTGGATCTGTTGTTGCGGGTGCACGACGACGTCGATGTCGTCATACCCAATGTCGAAGAGGTAGTGCGCCTCAATAACCTCTAGCCCCTTGTTGACCAGGGTCGCGGAGTTGGTGGTGATCACGGTGCCCATCGAGAAGTTCGGGTGTTTGAGCGCCTGATTGGGTGTGACGTCGTGCAGTTGCTCACGTGTCCACCCCCGGAACGGTCCCCCGCTCGCGGTCAGCACCAACCGCTTGACCTCGTCGCGCTGCCCGGCTCGCAGGCATTGCGCAACGGCGCTGTGCTCCGAGTCGACCGGCACGATCTGCCCCGGCGCGGCCGCGCGAATGACGAGGTCGCCGCCGACGATGAGGGACTCTTTGTTGGCGAGCGCGAGGGTGCTGCCTGCCTCCAGCGCGGCCAGGGTGGGCTGCAGCCCGATGGAGCCGGTCATTCCGTTGAGCACGACGTCAACGCCCATCGACGCCACTTGCGCCGCTGCCTCCGGCCCGGTGATGATGCGCGGGGCAAAGTCTGGGCGCCTACGCTCCGCAGCAACGTACGCAATGGCGTCAGCGAGTTCTCCGGCGACCTCCGCCCGCGCCACACCGACCACGTCCACGCTCAGCCGGACGGCTTGGCGGGCCAACATCTGCAGGTGAGTGCCGTTGGCGCAGATCCCCCGTACGGAAAAGCGGTCGGGGTTGGCCTCGACCACGTCAATGGCTTGGGTGCCGATGGACCCGGTCGATCCCAGCAGGGCCACAGTTCGTTGCTTTGTCACAGAGCCATTGTGTCCCCCGTTACGCTCACCTCGATGAAGCCCACCCGCACGACTGCGATCTCAGCCCACGCAGTCGCCTCGACATACGAGGTCGAGAGCGACGAGCACCTACTCGAGGTGCTCGATTCTGGTGCGACCCTCGCGGGAGCACGATTCCAGGGTCTGGATCTGCGTGAGCACGAAGAAACCCTGCTACGGCGCCGGAATCTGCACGACTTGATCGTACTCGGTGGCGAACTATCGCCCCGGCTTGAGCAACATCTGCGGCGGCACGGCGCGGTCATCTTCCCCAGCGACCCGAACGTGCCAATTAGTCCCTATCGCGGGTCGTTGTATACGCCCTCGGAGTTGTACGCCGGGCTCGAGAGCGAGGGATACGCCGACACGGTGGACGCACGCGCCTACCGTTGGTCCCAAGATTCTTCCGTTCGCCACGACGCATACGTCAGCGTGTTGCGTGCCATCCACGACGACGCGATGGGGGATGCACTGCACACGCTGCTGAGGGGTCGCCGTTCGGTAGGGGTGATGGGTGGGCACGCCTTGGCCCGTGGGACCGACGGTTTCGCAGACGCAGCCCGGCTGGGCCACCGGTTAGCGAGCAGCGGGTATGAGGTGGTGACCGGAGGGGGCCCCGGGGCTATGGAGGCGGCGAACCTCGGCGCTTGGGCCCGCGATCAGGCAACGCTTCATCGTGTGTTGGGCGACCTGGCGAGCGTGCCACGTTTTGACGGCGGCATAGATGCCTGGGTCGCTGTGGCGCTCGCAGCCCGTGGCGCTGCGAATTGCGACCGCCTTGCTGCGCCGAGGGAGAACAAGCCTGACTCCGATGGTGTGCGCAGCGTCGGCATACCGACCTGGCACTTCGGACACGAACCGCCCAATGTTTTCGCGCAGCGGATCGCGAAGTTCTTCTCCAACGCGGTACGCGAGGACCTCCTCCTCGACTACAGCAGCGCTGGCCTGGTGGTTCTACCGGGCGCGGCTGGGACGGTGCAGGAGATCTTTCAGATGGTGACCCGGCTCTACTACGATTCCGTTGAGTTACCTCGACCGATGATCCTGGTGGGGCGGTCGCACTGGACGACCGAAATCCCGGTCTGGCCGCTGCTGCTCAAGCTCGGTCAAGACCGCCCATTGGGTGCCAATCTGCACCTTGTCGACGGTGTGGACGAGGTGCCCTCCGTTCTAGCGGAAGCCACCGGCGCCCCCTAGACACCGCTGGAGTCGCCACGCAAGACGTCGCCGAGGTCGCTCAATACGCTTCGGTCTTCAATCGTGCTAGGCACCATCGCCTCTTGACCGTCGGCCATCTGGCGCATCGTCTTGCGCAGAATCTTCCCGGACCG
>JBBQNO010000120.1:0-6760 GCA_038330045.1 Actinomycetales bacterium
CGGTGCCACGTTGGCTGTCCTCTTGTTCATCATGGTGGTTCCCATCATCTTGTACAACATTCGTCAGATGAGACTCTCGGAGGAACAGCGATGAGCCAAGGACCAATTGCCCCAGACACGCCCACAGGCGAGCACCACGGCTCTCCGGCGGCCAAGACCACCCCCTCTGGCGGCCAAGACGTTGCGGAGCGAAAGGAACCGCGGAAGCTGACCCGTAAGGAGCAGCGCGCGGTCGACGCCAAGACCCGGTTGACCTCACCGTGGGCTTCCGGGGTTGCGCTCGTGCTGGCGATCTTGTGGTCGATCCCAACGTTTGGGCTGCTTGTCAGTTCGTTCCGCCCAGAGAAGACCATCAAGAGTGAAGGCTGGTGGACGTTCTTCAGTAGCCCCGAAGTCACGCTGGAGAACTACGACCAGGTCTTGTTCAACCCCTCGACCGACTTCGCGAGTTCTTTCCTGAACACCGTAGTCATCACGTTGCCCGCGGTGTTCATCCCGATCAGCCTCGCGCTGCTCGCGGCATACGCCTTCGCCTGGATCGATTTCAAGGGCCGCGGCATTCTCTTTGTCGCCGTCTTTGCGTTGCAGGTCGTGCCGATTCAGATCGCGCTCATCCCTCTGCTCACGCAGTACGTGCGCTTCGGAATCGACGGGTCGCTATGGGTGATGTGGCTGTCGCACTCGATCTTCGCTTTGCCTTTGGCGATCTTCTTGCTGCACAACTTCATGATGGACATCCCGCGCTCCCTCATTGAGGCGGCACGGGTCGACGGTGCCGGGCACGTCAAGATTTTCTTCCAGGTCTTGCTGCCCCTCCTTGTCCCGGCCATTGCGTCGTTTTCCATCTTCCAGTTCCTGTGGGTGTGGAACGACCTTCTGGTCGCATTGGTGTTCGCCTCCCCCGATATCCAGCCGCTGACTCTGAAGATTCAGAACTTGGCGGGCAGTCGTGGGGCGGAATGGCAACTGCTCTCCGCAGGTGCCTTCATCGCCATGGTTGTCCCGCTGGCCGTCTTCCTAGGCCTGCAGCGCTTCTTCGTCCGCGGCCTGCTGGCCGGTGGCGTTAAGGGCTGACCAGAAACACATGAGCACAATTTCCGATGTAGCGCGGGCGGCTGGGGTCTCAGTGGCCACAGTCTCCCGCGCTCTTCGGGGCGTCAGCACGGTTAATGCGGCGACCCGCGCGCGTGTCCTCCGCGCGGCTGACGACCTGGAATATGTTGCCTCGCCTACCGCCGCTTCCTTGGCCTCCGGGCGCACCAGAGTGATCGGGATCGTGACCCCCTTCTTGACCCGCTGGTTCTTCGCCACCGCGGTGAGTGCTATCGAGAAGACACTCCGCGAGTATGACTACCACGTTCTTCTCATCGACCTTGAGGCTGACTCCGCCCTCGAGCGCCGCGCGTTGACGTCCCAGATGCTGAGTAAGCGTGTCGACGGACTGATCACACTCAATGTCCCGCTGCGGCCCGAAGAATTTGCCCTCATCGAGAAGCTCGCGTTGCCTGTCGTCGCTATCGGCAACCCCGTGCCCGGACATCCGCTGATCCACATTGATGATGCCGACGCCGCCCGCCAAGCTGTTGACCACTTGGCGGCGTTAGGCCATACCAAGATCGGCTACGTCGGCGCCGTCCCCTCCAACGCCGAGCATCGATTGGTGCCGTGGGGCCGTTTGACCGGGTTTCGCGACGCCATGCGAGAGCACGGCCTTGTGCTCAACAGTGACTGGGTTATTACCTGTGATTGGACCGCTCAAGACGCTGCCAAGCAGTCCACGGCCCTCTTCTTGCGCGACGCGTCGCCGACTGCGGTAGTCGCTGCCAGCGATGAGATCGCCATCGGGGTGATGGCTATCGCTGCGCAATCCGAGTATCGGGTCCCGCAAGACCTCTCCATCGTCGGCGTGGACAACTATGTGCTGTCCGACGTCCTCAAATTGACGACTGTCAGACAGGACGTCATTGCCCAAGGCCGAGCCGCCGCCGACACCTTGCTGCATATCCTGCTCAGCCCGACCGAAGAGCCCGCTCCAGACCTTCCCGCGGGCATGATCGACACCGTGTTAACGCTGCCCACTGAGTTGATCACTCGACGGACGACGAGCCCCGTGCGCGGTGCCTTCGTTGAGGCACCCCCGCTGCTCAGCACCCCAATCTGATCGATAGCCCTTCAGCACTATCAGCGAGCGCAGCTCAGCGCTGCCAATCTCTGCCCTTGGATGAGCCGCCACGTCCACCGTCCCCGCGCGGTCCACGCGAAAACCCACCGCCGCCGTCACGACGAGGTCCACCTCCACGAGCCCCGTCGCTACGGGGGCCTCGACCGCCACCGCGCTGCGGCGGGCGACCACCACGACGAGGCGGACGCAACACGGCATCGAGGCGCGACTGAGGGATGGACTCCCCCGTCGGCATACTGCCGCCAGCGGTCTTGATGACTGCTTCGTCTTCGGGCTTGACCATAACGGCCGTGGTTTGGACACCGGCCGAGTCGAGCAGGCGAGTGACCTGCTTGCGCTGGTGCGGCAGGGCCAACGTCACTACGGCACCGTCCTCGCCCGCGCGGGCCGTGCGGCCCGAGCGGTGCAAATAGTCCTTGTGGTCCGCCGGCGGGTCAGCCTGCAGCACCAGCGAGACGTCGTCGACGTGAATACCGCGGGCTGCGACGTCTGTGGCCACCAGCACGGGCAGCTCGCCGGATTTAAAGCCCTCGAGCACGCGGGTGCGCTGCGCCTGGTTCAGCCCACCGTGCAGAGCGGCAGCAAAAACACCGGACTCGCGCAACTGCAGTGCAATACGGTCGGCGCCTAACTTGGTACGCACGAAGACAATGGTGCGGCCACTGCGGTTTGCGATGGCGGCAGTCACGTCCTTCTTGTCGTGCGGGTGCACAAGGAAGAGGTGGTGATCCATCGTCGAGACGCTGGCCCTCGCGTCGCTGGTGGAGTGCGTAATGGGGTCGACCAGGTACTTCTTGGCCACCTTGTCTACACCGTGGTCCAGAGTTGCGGAGAACAGCAGCCGCTGGCCGCCATCGGGGGTGAGGTCGAGGATCTCGCTGATTGCCTCGACGAACCCCATCTCGGCCATGTGGTCGGCCTCATCCAGCACCGTGATTTGGACGTCGGACAACTTAGCCGCCCCGCGCTCGATCAAGTCAGAGAGGCGACCCGGGGTCGCGACGAGTACGTCGACGCCTTCGTCCAGCGAGCGCAACTGCGGCGTGTACGACATACCGCCCGCGATGAGCTGATGACGCAGACGCAAAGACGACATCAGCGGACGCAGCGCCTCAACGATCTGCATCGCCAATTCGCGGGTCGGGGTCAGGATGATCGCGTGCGGGCGGTGCGGGCGGGCGCGTTCCAACTCGGCGAGCCGGTGCAGCATCGGCAACCCGAAGGCCATCGTCTTGCCCGAGCCCGTTTGACCGCGACCGAGAAGGTCGCGACCGGCCAAGGCATCCGGGATCGTGGCGCTTTGGATGGGGAATGGGTTGACGATGCCCATACGGGCAAGAGCAGCGACGAGATCCGCGTGCAGACCCAACGCGGCGAAGCCGTTATCGGAGGTCACCTCGGCAGCAGCCGGGGCCGACCGGGTGACGGGAGTCGTCACGGCAGTGCGCGGTGCCTGGGTGCGCGGTGCCTGGGTGCGCGCTGTGGTGGCTTCATAGTTGCTCGAAAAAGTGGACTCGCGACGCGGGGTGTTGTCATCGCGGTAAGAGCTGGAGCGCTCCACGCGGTTGTTCTCGCGTGTTGCGCGGTCGCGGTCACTGGGACGGCGCTCACCGGCGCGGCCTTCGTGGCGATCCGGACGGCCGGAGTATTCCTCGCGGTGATTGCGCATGCTGTGCTCACGCGAGTCGGGGCGGCGAGGCGCGGATGACTTAGCCTGGGCGCGCTCGTGCACCTCTTGCCACGTGCCCTGGCTGCTGGACGAACGGCGATCACCCGAGTCCCCGCGTGGCGACCACTCACGTCGGCCCTGCGAACGACGATCACCCGAGTCCTCGCGTGGCGACCACTCACGCCGGCCCTGCGAACGACGATCGCTCGTCTCGTCTCGGCCACCCCACTCGCGTCGACCCTGGTAGCCACCCTTGGACCCACTGGGGCCATCACGACGGTCGCGGGCTTGCTTCGTCTCGTCGCTCCACCGAGCGGCCTTAGCTGGCCGGGCGGGAGCGTTATCGTCTTTCTTGCCTTCGGATGCACGTCGTGCAGAGCGCTCAGACTGCTCGCGGGCGATACGCGCGGCCTTCTTTTGTGAGGTGCTGTGCCGGGTCTTGCTTTTATCTACGGGCGCGCCGGAGCGCGAGGGCTTGAGTGCCATCGTGGCTTTCTCGCTTCGTGTTGTTGAGGTGGGTGCGACTCAACGCTGCTAAGCGGATGAAGACCTACCCCTGATTGCCCGGGTGAGCGGACATGTGTGCCACTGCGAGCGGTTGCCCGAGTGGCTTGTGGGTGTGCCCGACTCAGCGTCGGACAACCTCCAACATTACCAGAACTCGGCTAGGCGTCGATCCGGTCACGATCGAGTTGGTGGGCGGACTCCACGATGAAGTCTTTGCGCGGTGCCACCAGCGAACCCATCAACAATTCGAAGGTGCGCTCAGCTGCCTCGGCGTCGGCCATCGTGACCCGGCGCAAGGTGCGGCGTCGCGGATCCATGGTGGTCTCGGCCAACTGGTCAGCATCCATCTCACCGAGGCCCTTGTATCGCTGCATCGGTTGCTTCACGGTGCGACCGCGCCGGGTCAAGTTGCTCATCGTCGAGCGCATCTCTGCTTCGGTAAAGGTATAGATGAGTTCGCGTTTGGTGCGTCCCGACCCACTGACTTCAAGGCGATGCAACGGAGGCATCGCGGCATACACCAGCCCGGCTTCGACCATCGGTCGCATGTATCGGAAGAACAACGTCAGCAGCAGGGTGCGAATGTGGGCACCGTCGACATCGGCGTCGGTCATGATGATGACCTTGCCGTATCGCACGAGGTCCACGTCGAAGGAACGCCCTGATCCAGCGCCGATCACTTGGATGATCGAGGCGCACTCGGCGTTGTGGAGCATGTCGGAGACCGAGGCCTTCTGCACGTTGAGGATCTTGCCCCGAATAGGCAACAGGGCTTGGTAGTCGCTGGACCGGGCCAACTTAGCCGTGCCGAGAGCACTGTCGCCCTCGACGATGAAGAGCTCGGAGCGCTCCGTCTCACTGGTGCGACAGTCAGCAAGCTTGGCCGGCAAGGTCGAGGACTCCAACGCGTTCTTGCGGCGCTGCGTCTCCTTATGTTGCCGCGCCGAAATCCGCGACTTCATCTCAGCCACCACTTTGTCGAGCAAGAGCGACGACTGCGACTTGTCGCTCTTGGCCGACGAGGTCAGGCGAGCGCTCAACTCGTTCTCGACCACTTTGGACACGATCTGACGTACGGCAGGCGTACCGAGCACCTCCTTGGTCTGGCCTTCGAACTGCGGCTCGGCCAGTCGCACGGTGACGACTGCGGTGAGCCCGGCCAGGACGTCGTCCTTGTCGATTTTGTCGTTGCCGACCTTCAGCCGGCGCGCGTTGGTCTCGATGTGCTTGCGGAACACCTTCAGCAGCGCCTGCTCAAAACCGGCGAGGTGGGTGCCGCCTTTGGGGGTGGCGATGATGTTGACGTAACTGCGTGCGGTCGTGTCGTATCCGGTCCCCCAGCGGACGGCGATGTCCACGTCGCAATCCCGCTCTACTGCGGTGGACGTCATATGACCAGCTCTGTCCAAGACCGGCACGGTCTCGGTGAAGGTCGAGGATCCCTGGAGGCGCCAACAGTCGGTCACGCCGGGATCGGGTGCAAGGAAGTCGACGAATTCGCCAATGCCACCGTGGTGAACGAATGTGTGCACCTCGTCTTCCGCGCCACCAGGCTCACCTGCCAACCGGCCAGCACGTCGGTCTGCCACGCGCAGCTTCAACCCCGGCACCAAGAACGATGTTTGACGCGCGCGCCCCGTCAGCTCTTCGTCGACGAACTGCGCGTTCTTAATGAAGATCTGAGGGTCTGCCCAGTAGCGGACCCGCGTCCCGCTGACGCCTCGCTTGACCTTGCCGGCTACCAGCAATTCCGATGTCTTCTCAAAAGGCGTGAACGGAGCGTCCGGAGACTTTTCGCCCTGGTCGGCGAAGGTGCCTGGCTCTCCTCGGCGAAAACTCATGGCGTAGGTCTTACCGGCCCGGTCCACTTCGACATCGAGGCGGGCCGAGAGAGCATTGACGACCGACGCGCCCACCCCATGCAGCCCTCCCGAGGCGGTGTAGGAACCCCCGCCGAATTTGCCTCCGGCGTGCAACTTGGTGAAGACCACCTCTACCCCGGACAGACCGGTGCGGGGCTCGATATCCACCGGGATCCCCCGACCGTTATCCCCCACCTGCACGCTTCCGTCAGCTAAGAGAGCGATGTCGATGTGCGAGGCGTGCCCACCCAACGCCTCATCGACAGAGTTGTCGATGATCTCCCACAGACAATGCATCAGGCCACGAGAGTCGGTCGACCCTACATACATACCGGGACGCTTCCGAACCGCCTCGAGGCCCTCCAGCACCTGCAGGTGACGGGCCGAATAGTCGGTGGCGATGGCTGATCCTTTTCCGCAGATGGGTTGGTTGGCCCCGACGGTGGAGCCGTGCTCGAAGGCTAACCCACCCGCGTTGCTTCCACGCTGAGCACACGCACGCTCGGTGCGTCTACCGTTAAGCGTCAGGGCACAAAGGAG